>CAZBTJ010000040.1:0-41211 GCA_964494325.1 uncultured Pirellulales bacterium | reverse complement strand
GCTTTGGTTCGTTTAAGGAATCGGCTACAGTGTGTTTCATGTTTGGACGATGAATGAATAGATGAATGAATAAAAGGTAACCGGTTTTATTTGTCGAAGAGTAAGGATTAATATGCAGTGTCAGATTTGTCATAAAAAGACGGCCACGATTCATTTGACCGAAATTGCCAATGGAATACGTACTGAAGCGCATTTTTGTGAGCTTTGTGCGGTGCAGCAGGGCGTCTCTGCTGCTGGACAGATTTCTGTGAATGAGTTACTCAGTAATTTGTTGGCTTCTCAACCGTCGGATGAAGAGCTCACAGGCGGTCGCGTTGACATGACCTGCCCGAATTGCGGTATGTCACTTCAGACATTTCAAAAGCATGGCGTGCTGGGGTGCCCGAATGATTATGTGGTGTTTGAAAAATCTCTGCTACCTCTAATTGAAAAGGCTCATGGCGGCAAGACACGTCATTGTGGTAAGATACCTTCCAGGTTGCCCGCCGAGACAAGGCGTAAGATAGAGCATACAAGTCTGAAAGAAGAACTGCAAGTGGCGATTCAACGAGAAGACTACGAAACCGCCGCACAACTGCACGAGAAGATCAACCAACTGGAGCAGACAAACTAACGTGGCAATACAACGCAATTCTTGGGTTACTATGAAATTAACAGACATCAGTAATGATATTAACGAGTGGTTCAGCGGGTCTGGTCCTATGTCGGATATCGTGATGTCTTCACGCATACGGCTGGCAAGAAATCTGGCTGGCCACAAATTTATGAGCTGTTGCTCCAATGAAGAGAAGTCCAAAATCCTGGACATACTTCGAGAGGTGTTGCTGTCTTTGGATCTTCAGGATGATCTCTATTATTTCAGTGTGGATCAAACCTCGGACGTGAGTCGTGATTTTCTAGTAGAGCGTCATCTGATCAGCCGCCATCATGCTGCCGCCAAAGGCCCTAGAGGCGTTGTTATTGCCAAAGGTGAGCATTTTACGGGGATGATTAACGAAGAGGATCATCTTCGAATTCAAGTGCTCAAGCCTGGATGTCAACTGTCCGCTTGTGCTGAACTAATAAATCACATTGATACACTCATTGAGCAGCAGGTGGAATATGCGTTTTGCTCTCAGTATGGCTATTTGACGGCCTGTCCAACCAATCTCGGCAGTGGTATTCGTATCTCTGTGATGCTTCATTTACCAGCTTTAAAAATGACGGGACACATTTCAAAGTTTCTTAACGCTGCCAAGGACATGAACTTGGCTGTACGTGGATTGTTTGGTGAAGGCACTGAGGCCACGAGTGATTTGTACCAGATTTCGAATCAGGTTACCTTGGGCATATCAGAAGCCTCAATCATCAAAGAATTTGAAGACAAGATTATTCCCGAAGTTGTGGAGTACGAAAACGCGGCGCGCAAGGAGCTTTTGGATAAGCGGTCTGATCTGCTTAATGACAAGATTTCCAGGGCTTTGGCGTTACTGCAAAATGCTCACTTGATCAGTTCACAGGAGTCGCTTAACCTGCTAAGCCATCTTCGGTTGGGCGTCAGTATGAAGGAGAACTTTGGTGCTTCCACGTCTGCTGTCGACAGGTTGTACAGCCTCTTTCATTCAGAAGGCGATAAGCCCATCAATCCCAGGGCTATTATAAATCGCTTGTTTATGTTGACTTTACCGGCGCATTTGCAGATCAATGGCGGTAAAGCACTCAATCCTCAAAATCGGGATTCCTTGAGGGCGCAAATCATCAGATCCAGCTTGAGCTAACTTTTCAGAGGTGCCATTTTACTTGGAAAAGCCGTTGTTTCCCTGCCAAAATGGCACAGTTGTTCTTCGTTTTTGGCTTCAAAAGAACTTCTGTTAATCGCGTAAGACTAGGTTTTATAATACATTACGTGGTATTGTTGTGGGTGTCGTTTCTTCTGGCACACTATTTGCATTTAACACATCTGAGTGAATTTTTCTGTGCCAAGAAGAAAAAGAGCCAGATGAGTTAAAATACAGAGCCTAACCTAGATGCGAAAGGAAAAGTTATGGCTAAGATTATTGGAATAGATTTGGGTACCACCAATTCAGTCGTTGCTGTGATGGAAGGCTCTGCACCTAAAGTGTTGGTCAATTCCTCCGGTTCTAGACTGACACCGTCTGTAGTGGGTTTCACGGAAAAGGGAGAACGTTTGGTTGGGCAAATTGCCAAGCACCAGCAAGTCACTAATCCTGAAAATACCGTGTTTTCAGTAAAACGCTTTATGGGGCGCAGGCATCAAGAAGTTGGCTCTGAGGAAAAAATCGTACCCTACAAGATTACCGGTGGTTCGAATGAGCTGGTGAAAATTGATATTCGCGGCAAGGAATACACGCCTCCTGAGATTTCTGCCATGGTACTTCAGGATTTGAAGAAGACCGCTGAAGATTATCTTGGCGAAACCGTGACCAAGGCGGTGATTACGGTACCCGCTTACTTTAATGATGCACAACGCCAAGCCACCAAGGATGCAGGTAAGATTGCAGGCCTGGAAGTTGAACGTATCATTAATGAACCCACGGCTGCTGCTCTGGCCTATGGTGTTGAAAAGAAAAAAAATGAAAAGGTGGCTGTCTTTGACTTTGGGGGCGGTACGTTTGATGTCTCGATCCTGGATATTGGTGACAATGTGTTTGAAGTATTGAGCACCCATGGTGATACCCATCTTGGTGGCGACGATGTAGACGCCATTCTAATCAATTACTTGGCAGATGAATTCCAGAAAACAGAAGGCATTGATTTGCGAACCGATGCCATGGCTCACCAGCGTCTCAAAGAGGCCGCAGAGAAAGCCAAGTGTGATCTCAGCGCTCAGCTGGAATCAACTGTGAATTTGCCATTTATTACTGCGGATGCCTCAGGCCCGAAGCATTTACAGGTTAGTGTGTCGCGCAGCAAGTTTGAATCATTGTGCGAAAGTCTGCTCGAAAGATTGCGTCAACCCTGTAACAAGGCTTTGCAGGACGCCAAGCTGCAATCCAGCGAGATTGCTGAAATTCTGTTGGTGGGTGGTTCTTCTCGTATTCCAAAGGTTCAGGAGATCGCCAAGAGCATCTTCAATAAGGAGCCGAACAAGAGTATTAACCCAGACGAAGTCGTGGCTTTGGGTGCCGCGATTCAGGGTGCTGTGCTGGCCGGTGATGCTGGCGTGAAAGACATTCTGCTTTTGGACGTGACACCATTGTCTTTGGGTGTGGAAACGCTCGGTGGCGTGATGACCAAGTTGATTGAACGTAATACGACGATTCCATCTAGCAAGAAGGAAGTCTTCTCCACGGCGGCTGACAGCCAGACGTCTGTGGATATTCATGTGTTACAGGGTGAACGTGAATTTGCCCGTGACAACCGAACGCTGGGACGCTTCCAACTGGCTGATATTCCCCCGTCACCGCGTGGGATCCCCCAAATTGAAGTGGCCTTTGACATTGATGCCAATGGTATATTGAATGTGTCAGCCAAGGATTTGGGGACTGGCAAGCAACAGTCCATTGAAATTAAGTCCAGTTCTGGTCTGAATGACGAAGAAGTCGAAAAGATGACACGTGATGCAGAAGCCAATGCTGAAGAGGACAAGAAGAAGAGAGAGCTGGTTGATCTGAAGAATCAGGCCGATCAGATCGTATATTCGACTGAAAAGACACTCAAAGAGCATGGCGAGAAAGTGTCTGCTGAAACACGCGGAAATATTGAAAGTGCCTCAAACAATCTCAAGAACGCACTCAAGGGTGATGACGCAGATGCCATCAAGAAGGCGATGGAAAACCTCAGCACGGCTGGCCAGGAATTGGGTAAGGTCTTGTACGAAGAGGCGGCCAAGAAGCAGGCTGAAACAGCCCAGGCACAGCCTGATGCTGCACCTGCAGGGGCCACAGCTTCTCAACCAGATGCGCCAACCAGCAAGCCTAGAGGTGACGATGTCATCGACGCTGAATTTGAGGCCAAAGACTAAAAAACGTTTCCTAAAAACTGAATAGAATTCTGAAAATGGGTTGGACTCTTTGGGTTCAACCCATTTTCGTTTTCCGCCCTCAATAAAAAGGTGAAACCGCCGTAATGCCCAGGCGTGGGAGCCGACGACAAGAGAGTTTAAAGGTTGCTTTCAAGGTGACAATGCTGTATGACGTTACCTGCTCCAGCCAGAATGGTTCAGGCCAGGCAGAAACTGTGCCTTCGAATGATGAAGGCGTGATTTTGGAATAGGAATTGATTCTGTGCCACCAGTTGTTGAATGTATCGATTTGCGGGTTCGCTTTGGAAAGCGTGAGATTCTCAAGAATCTTAATGTATCGCTTTCTGGACGTATCATCGGCTTGCTGGGCCCTAATGGGGCGGGTAAGTCTACCCTGATTCAGACGCTGCTTGGTTTGTGCCCCATCAAAAAAGGTACGGCCAAGGTCTTGGGCTACGATATTCGCCGTGACATCCGTCACATTCGGTCGCTGGTAGGGTACATGCCGGAAAATGATGCGTTTATCGCAGACATGACCGCCGTGTCATTTGTGAGGATGATGGGCGAGCTTTCAGGTTTGCCCTCGGAATCAGCTTTGGAACGGGCCCATGAGGTGCTGTTCTATGTGGGCCTTGGTGAGGCACGCTATCGCAAACTGGGCACGTATTCCCTGGGTATGAAGCAGATGGTCAAACTGGCCCAGGCTATTGTCCATGGTCCACGTCTTCTAATTCTTGATGAGCCGACCAATGGTCTTGATCCCAGTGCACGCCAGCGCATGGTCCGTCTTATCCGGGATATTCGGGATTCCGGGCATATCCATTTGCTCTTGTGTTCCCATTTGTTGCGCGATGTGGAAGAGACCTGTGAAGAGGTTCTGATTCTCAAAGAGGGCCGCATCGTTCATTCTGCCAACCTTGAAGAGGAACGCCAGACCAACTTACGATTTGTCGATGTTGAGACCTCGGGGGACGAGGCTGGTTTGACAGCGGCACTGGCCGATCTGGGCTGTGACTGTACTGATGTGCGTCCGGGGCGATTCAAGATGCTGATGCCGGAAGGCTTTGAATTGCGTGACCTTTATCAGGTGGCAGCCAGGCTCGACCTGCCCCTGCAGCGTTTGAACTATAGACGTGACAGCCTGGAAGACATCTTTCTCAAGGCAATGGAGACCTGACATGGCAGTCTACAAACAGACCTACAGACATTATGATGGTAGACTGACTGCTGCCTGGTTGCGTTTCACTATCCTGAGTCAATTCAGCTATGCACACCTCTTTCAGTCTCGATTTCTCGTCCTCTTTATGGCGGTGTGTCTGTTTTATCCCCTTGGCTGCGCCGCATTTATTTACATCACACACAGTATTCCTTTGATTGCGGCCTTGCGTTTTCGTCCCAATACATTACCGCCCATTGACGGTACCTTCTTTTACGTGTACAGCGTGGTGCAAGGGACCCTGGCTTTCTTGCTGACCACCATGATCGGGCCGAATCTGGTGGCCCCTGATCTGTCCAATGGTGCTCTCTGTTTGTATTTGACGCGTCCCTTTTCACGCGCCCAGTATGTGTTTGGCAAGATGATGGTCCTGTTCTCACTCCAGTCCCTCATCACCTGGGTTCCAGGCCTTCTGCTTTTTTCTATAAAGACCGGCTGTGAGGGGTGGGCCTGGGCACGGACGAATGCCTGGCTGGCCGGTGCCATTGTGATTGGACCGGTTATCTGGATCATCGTACTGTCACTCATTGCCCTGGCGCTCTCCGCCTGGGTCAAGTGGAAGATTGCAGCGGGTGCCATGATCCTTGGTGTGTTTTTTGGCGGGGCTGGTTTTGGTCACGCCATCAATAGTATTGTGGGCACACAGTATGGCTCTGTGATCAACATCTCAAAAGTCATGCATACGGTCTGGGCGGATCTTTTTCGGCATGGCTTCATGGACACGGACTTGACCACGACCGAGGCGTGGATGGTTTTGGGGGTGGTATGTGTCCTGTGTCTGGGATTGCTTGCCAAACGCGTACACGCCTTTGAGGTGGTCAAATGAAAAAGACGCCTGACGATCGAATCACCCTTGATAATGTGTCACGGTTCTATGGTGAAGTCCTTGGCGTCAACCGTGTGACACTGTCACTTGAGCCTGGCATTACCAGTCTGGTCGGCCCCAATGGGGCGGGCAAAACCACGCTCATGAATCTGATTACTGGTTTGGTCCACCCCTCACGGGGTAACATCAGCGTTCTGGGTATCAAGCCTTCACAGCCCCACAGACTCTTTGGCACAGTGGGCTATGCTACGCAATTCGATGCTTTTCCCAAGGGCCTCAGTGGATTTCAGTTCATTTATTCGTATCTCAAGTTCTCTGGTATGGCCTCTGCTAAATGTAAGCGCCTTGCTTGCTCAGTCATTGAGCAGGTTGGCCTGGAAGATGCGGCGCACCGAAAGGTCGCAGGCTACAGCAAGGGCATGCGTCAGCGAATTCGACTGGCCCAGGCCCTGGCCCATGATCCACGTGTTCTTGTGCTGGACGAACCCCTCAACGGCCTTGATCCTCTGGTTCGCGCAGAGACTATTGCTCTGTTTCGCCGATATGCAGATGAGGGGCGTCACGTGATTGTGTCCAGCCATGTGCTTCACGAGGTGGACATGATTTCTGACCAAGTGGTGCTCATGAGCGGCGGTTATGTGGTGGCCGAGGGACAGATCCAGAATGTACGAAGTGAAATAAAACAGGAACGGCCCATGCAGGTGCTCATCCGATGCAACCAGCCCGGCTTGTTGGCGTCCAAGGCATTTGAGCAGGACCATGTGGTCGAGGCGCAGCTCCTGCCGGAGGGTGGTGCTGTACTGATCAAAACGCGTGATGCAGACCGCTTCTACAGGTCGCTCAATCATCTTGCCCTGGTCAAGGGTATGCAAATCGACGGCGTGGCGCCGGCTGATGACAATGTCAACTCCGTGTATGAATACCTCATCGGTGGGGAGGAGGTCTCACGATGACTGGACTCTGGTTGACACAAATCCTGGCTGTCATGCGTCTTGAAATGAAAAAGACCTTCTTCGCAAAGAGAGGCGTGTGGGTGTATCTTCTGGCCTTCGCACCTGTGGTGCTTTATCTGGTCCATTCCATCAACAACCCCCTTGAACGCCAGCGTCTGGAAAAAATAGCCACTGATCACAGGGTTTCTACCCAAGCCTTGAATTCGATTAAAGAGGGGGCTACGCCTGACGAGGTCATTGAGCAACTCGGAGAGCCCTACAAGAAACATATCGACTCGCATCGCAGAGGCGACCGCGACTACGAGTATGGCTCTCTCCGATACACAGACGGTGAGGTGGACGTGACAATGCGTCTGTATGATGGGAGGGTGGTCAGAATCCATCGTCGCAGACTGGACAACCTGCAAAGAAGTCAGACGATGTTTGCCACAAGCTTTCAGTTCTATTTTCTGCGTCTGGCCATATTCTTTGGGTGTGTTGGGGTTTTTGTCAACCTGTTCCGCGGTGAGATGCTCGACAAGAGTCTTCATTTTTATCTGCTCACGCCCATGCGCAGAGAAGTACTCTTGACTGGCAAGTATTTTGCCGGATTATTGGCGACTGTGGTGATTTTTACCTCCAGTACGGCCTTGCAGTGGTTTGCCATGCTCTGGCAGTTTGACCGATCTGTCATTGCGGATTTTCTGGCCAGTACAGGGGGGGCTCAGATCTGGGCGTATCTGGGTGTCACAGCCCTGGCCTGTGTGGGCTATGGCAGTATCTTTCTTGTCATAGGTCTGCTTTTTAAGAATCCCATTGTGCCCGCCGCCATCATCCTGCTCTGGGAAAGCATCAATCCATTCCTTCCGGCCGCCCTCAAAAAAATCAGCATGATCTTCTACCTCCAGTCGCTCAGCCCTGTAAACGCGGCCCGAGACGGCAATATGCCCCCTCTTTTCAGTCTCCTGATTTCACCCACCGATCCTGCCACGCCGGCTTATGCCATCACTGGCATCCTGCTTTTGACACTGGGCATACTCGTGATTGCCAGTTTTCTGGCACGCCGTTTGGAAATCAATTACAGTACCGACTGATTTGAAACGGTTTACCGAAAAGTGTAAGCGACTTTGGCGAACAGGCTTTGTGCGATATCGTTGTGGCCACTGGTTTCATTGTCACGCAGGTTGTTATAGACGAGATACCATTGCATCTTTGATAAACTCCCACCCGTAGATCAGGCTGACATTGTGCACATTGGTGCTGCGGCCCTGGCACCATATAGCCCCTCCGTTAGCCTGGGCCCAGTTGGCGTTAAATAGACAGTCTATTAGAGTCGGGCTGCCTCCTGAGATGAACATGCCACCTCCGTATCCGCCTTCTCGGCCAGCGGATTTGTTGTTCGTGATAGTGCAATTCAAGAATAACGCGTTGCTGTCATAGCAGCTTATCGCAGGGCCGCTCCAGCCCAAACCACCGGTGATTGTGAATCCGTCAAGAATGGCGGTGTTTCTATTGTGCGTGGATGTGACAATGGTCTGGCTGTTGTTGTGGTACTGAGAGAAATTTGGACCATCGTCATCGGCCAGGTCTCCATGGAGAATTGTGGCAAAGTCATGTAGGTCTCTGGCATTTGGATCTGTCTGTCCCAGGCCGGCAAATCCGCCTTTGAGTGTGATGCCATCAATTAGCTGGAATGTCGCATGTTGATCGCCAGATACTTGATTCTCGCCCTGGTCAGGTTTGTAGATGCCCTGGCTCACCTTGATTTCTGCCGGTTTTTCTGCTGTGTCAGCATCTAGGAGAGCATCTTGAAGGGTGGTGTAGGCATTGGTCCAGCTCGATCCGTCGTTGGTTCCAGTGGCACTGTTATCCACATAAATGATTTCTGCCGAAAGTGGTAAGGCAAGGAGACAAATCTTACGAAAGCAAGTCTTGTACACTTAATCCTTTCAGATGAGAACGGGCTTTGATCTGAGCTAAATCCTGTTTTTAGGGCCAATTTTTGGGAATAGGGTGTTATACATCTGTGCTACAATGGTACTACCTTAATAGAAAGGGGTGACCTATGAATGGCATCAAGACAACAGCAAATAGAATAAGCATCACGGTGATTTTGATTTTAAGCCTGCTTTCTTCCGTGGCACTGGCTGACGGCGAACAATGGAAACGCGAGGAAGTGAATTGGCGTGCAGGCCAGGGAAGCCGCATCAAGGCGGTGCACCATCCTAGGGGGCAGGACATACCTCAGGGTCGGGCTCAGGTCCATGCCAAGAGGCAAAAAAAGAATACTTCAAGAAAGACACGTCAAGCGGACACCTCGTCCGTATCCGCTCTGGGAACCGGGATTTCTCCTGTCTCCAGTGTGTTTGCCTATGATATTGAGGTCAATTCTCCCCCGGTTGATGGCTTTGTGCCGTGGATTACAGTGTCTTTGACCAATCAAAATGCCGGTGAGTTGATTTTCGAGGCAGTGCCTCGTAGCAGTATTGTGGGTAATTATTCTTCGAGCGTAGATCCTGACGAAGATTACATTATTGGCCTGTATGATACGGGCGCCAGTGCTCATGTCATGGGCTATGAGGCTGCCCATGGGAGTGGGGTCTATGCGAGTGGCTTAATTACAGGTAATGAGATCATGGTCAGTGGTGTGACAGGGTCGGTGTTTACTTATGTAAGCAAGCCTTTGGGACTATTTATTGATGGATTGCACGCGATTGACACCGGAACCATGCGTCTGGATCGCTCCGGCATGAAGGGCCAGAGCAACGTGGCAATTATGGTGGGGCAGAATCCTGGCAATGGTCCAGACTTGCCCACTGCTATTGGTTCGCCCATGAGCGTGTATTATACGGCCGTGATATACAATGACCATCTTCTAACCGTGGAGCGCAATGGCGAAACCTATGTGGCACCAGACATTCGAATCTATGAACATGATGATTCTCGCATTCCTGTGTTGTCCAACAAGATTCCCCTGGAGCTTAGGCCGCTAGGTGCTATCAGTGTACAGTATATGCCGTCACTCAATTCGTTAGGAGGACTGGGTGATTTGACGGGTGACTTCGATTTGGATGATTTGCTTGGAGGCCTTGGTGGGGGTGTTACTGAGTATCCGCCTGCTACCCCTTCGGTGATTATGGGCAACAGTGCTCAGAGTTTATTCTTTGTGCACAGCGTGGACCTGCACCACAATGGCGAAAACGCTACGGACAAAAGCCGGTTCATGTTGGACACAGGTGCTCAGGTTACAGTTATAGGCCAACGCATTGCTTCTCGTCTTAGGTTGAATCCTGAAGAATCTGATTTTGAAGTAGAAATTGAAGGCGTGACAGGCGACATGGCCATGCATCCCGGCTTCTACATTGAATTGATTGAGATACCAGCACTTGGTAACTGGGTAAGCTTCAAGAATGTGCCTGTGGTACTCCTGGATGTATCGTCGCCTGAAGGCGGCACGCTGGATGGTATCATTGGTATGAACTTGTTCCGTGAGTTTAATCTGGTGCTTCAGGGCGGTGGGCTCAGCCTGGAAGAAGACCCGTATCTTGCTTTTGAACCCATTGAGGTGGATGGGCCGGTCACCGAAGCCCCGAATGCCTCAAACTGAGATATTCTGTCAAGTCAAAAAAAAAGGCGGATTGTATGGTACTATACAGTCCGCCTTTCTTCATGAGAGTCTAAAATTTGTTTTATACCAAATCGCACGCCTCAACAGGCATCCAGTGCGGATCTTGGCCATCCCATTTGACATTACAGCCAATGGGGTTGGTCACGGGGATGGAAATCGGTTTGCCTGCCAAATGTTCGGTGAGGGTTCGCTCCAGGTCGTTAATTGTCATTAGACTGCAATCTCTAGGTGTATCTATGCCTCGGCCTGTATATACAAGATTGCGATCTTTGTCAAATACGTAGAAGTGAGGTGTTCTCAGGGCACCATAGGCCTTGGCAATGGCCTGAGATTTGTCGTGCAGGTAGGTCCACGGAAACTGGTATTGGTTCATGCGTGTGACCATGTGGCCAAAATCATCTTCTGCATAGGTATTCTTGCTGTTGGCATTGATACCCACAAAGGTAACGCCCTGCGATGAGAACTTCTCAGCTGTTTTGCTCGTGGCTTCGTCTGAGCCAATCACATAGGGGCAGTGGTTACAGGTAAAAAACACCACCAGAACCGGGCTTTGTGAAAAGTCTGACAATTGATACGTTTTGCCATCTGTGCCGGGCAATTGAAAGTCGGGGGCTGAATCACCGATCTGTAATGTAAAAGACATATGGGTTACTCCTTAGTATTTCAGCGTCTAAAACACTGCATACGCAGGGATAGGGTTCAGGGTTCAGGAGTCAGGAGTCAGGAGTCAAGGTTCAGGGGGCAGGGGGGCAGGAGACCTTCGAGTCTTCACCCTTCACCCTTCTTCTCCATTTTGTTGATCAGCTCTGAGGAGCCAGCACCGCAACTGATAATTGATCTCATGGCATCTTCCACGGGGATATCCACGGGGAAAACATATTTGGACTCCAAATGAAAAATATTGCCAGAGGTTGGATTCGGGCCTGTGGGTACAAATACCGTACACATGCCGTTCTCGTGAGTATCTGTGACAAACGCAGACACCATGGTGTCATTGCCATATATTTTAACGAGTGCCACCGATGAAAATGGTGACTTTTTGTTGCCCAGGAACTGGAAAACAGTCTCTTTGATGAGGGTGTAGCCTGGCGCCTTTTTCAGGAAACTTGATTCCAGAGTATGGTAAATCCATTTGCCCAGACGAGTGCGTACCAGTACGCCCACCATAAAGCAGGCTGTGATGATCAAGCCGATCACCAGAATGTCGGCCAGGATTTCCTGCCAAATGGATTGTGGCAGAAACAGTTTTGTCAATCCTCCAATGGCCATGTGAACATGAGTGAAAATCCAGACCACTATGGCAAGCATAATGCCCAGAGGCAGAATCACTAGCAAACCACCGATCAACGCTGATTTAAAGAAATCTTTGAGTCTTTTCATAGGTCTGAGTCCTTTGTGGCCGAAGCAAATCCAAAGGTGCGGTCACGCTCATCCAGTTCTTCAGGTGTCAAAAAGGCCATGAGTGTGGATCGAAGAATTTCTGCCACGATCAGACAGTCTACCGGCGATGTGTCTTCAGTCAGGGCTGGCAGATTATCCAGTACGCCGCCATCCGACTTTTCTGAAAACAAGACCAGCAATTTGTTCATGATTGACAGGGTGGTCACTGACGGCGCCAGTCCATTGGGCACGGTCTGACGCAGGCCCGTACACAATCCCTCCACTTCAAAGGCCATCACTAGCAGAATGGAACGGTTTATCTGATTTTCATTGTCCATATATTTGTTTCTCATAGAAACCTTTGTTTTAAGGAATCATCTGGTATTATACAGGTTTCCTTTTTACCAAACCAGCGATATCTTCTCTTGGCGATAAAATCATAGAGGGCGTTTCTCAGGCATGCGGGGACAGGTTTGAAGAGAATCAGGGCCTTCCACAGGCCGTTTAGGTCTCTGGCGATTTCCAGTGCTGCCTCGCTTTTATAATAGGCTTTGCCATCCTTGATCAGAATCAGGGTGCCGGATGCCAAGGCGTCTATGCCCCGTTCTGATTGCATCTGTTTCCCAATCTCTGATTGAGCCTGGGCAAACTTGAACAGACCCGCCTTGTCGTGCTTGATGATGAATCGAACAGAGGATTCACATAAAATACAAACACCATCATACAGTATGATGCGGGAAGAGACCATTGGCTAAGAGCCATCCTTCTGAGGTGACAGGTTAATGTTGTGGGATGAGCCTGATGGCAGGGTCTGTTCATAGAGGGTTTGATTGGCCGTGTCACTGACGCGTACATTGAGGGTGGCATTGCGTCGAGTGATGTCCAAATTCCACGTCCGGCCAAAGGCCTTGATCCGATCCAGTGACATGCCTGGCCAGTCGCCTGGCAGCTGGGGTGTGCAGGTGAATTGGTTCAGGCCCGTGGGGCGTATACCGAACAATCCTTCTGTGAAGATGCGGCAATAGAGTCCACTTTCTGCGGACAGGTGGCTTTGGTTCTGTTCTGGATAGGCTTCTATGACATAGGGCACATGATCGCCCAGCAGACGCCGGGTAGAAAAAGCAGTCAGCTTTTCCATGGCAGTGGGCGAGGCGTCACAGGCCAGAATGCCTCTTAACGCATAGAGCGTTGATCTGTCCCAAACGGTCTTTGTGCCGGCCTTGGTGAGCAGGCCATCATCGGTCCAGAGTCGAGGCGAAAACAAGGCCTTGATGGTCCCCTCACTTTGGTCAGTGATACCCGTGGTCAGGGGCATGCAGATCCAGCTTCGCAGTATGGTATTGCCCTTGTAGTAGCGATAGGTGGCAAAGCCTTCCACTTTGGCTTCAAAGTACTGCTTGATGGCAGTACGCAGGGCCTTGGCCTGCGACTGGTATGTTTTGAGTTGGGCCGGATCTTTGGCCAGGGCACGGCCGAGGTTGGCGGAGGAAAGCAGGGCATCATAATAGAGTGTTGACGTACAAAGATTGGCCTTGCCCGCAGGAAACCGACCTTCAAGCTCATCGGTATTGGATGCAATCACGCCTTCTTGGGTGCGCTGGCGATCGCAGTATTCCAGACACCAGGTGATCAGGGGCCAGAGTTCCTGGCTCCACTGCGCATTGCCTGAAGCCAGTGCAAAACGGCTCGCGCCATATGCGATCATGGCCATGTCCCCTCGGTCTCCGGCCCCGTTCCAGATGTCCCTGCCTTCTGCCACGATGGAACTGGGAATCGGCTTGTAGTCGGGATTGATGAATCGGGCAAAATGACGGTAGCTGTTTAAGGCGCTTTCATTGCCAGCCGTATGTCCAAGAAACGGGAAAAACGGATTGACATATTCAGCCTGGTCATTGGCCCAGATGGCAGCGAGGTATTTGTTGTATCCACCAGGGCCATGCATGAGGCCGCCCCGCGTGGAAAAGATGCTCTCTGTGCTTCGCAGTTTGGAAAACGAAAACAGACGATTAAGGACGGGGTCCGGTGTTTTCAAAACCAGCGATTCTTCGAGCGTTTTAATAAAGTCGCCACGGGCTGCAAGTTCTGCTTTGGGTTCGCCAAAATAGGGGGCTGCGTCTTCCATGCGCGCGCAATGGATCAGGGCGTAGGTCAGACTGTCACCCGGTGCCAGACTTTGTTGCGTATCTCCCATGAGAAACTGCTCAATCACATAGACGCCCAATCGTCCCTTCTTTGGATCCGTTTTATGGGTGGTTCGCCAGGGGAGGACGCTTATAGCCAAGGTGTCATGAGATGTATTTGTCAGTTTGCACAAATCAATCACAGCGGGCGATTGAACACAGGTAAAGAGGGTTCGATTCTGCGTCAGGCCTTGCGCATGTTCCGTTGTCACCTTGAACGTGCCATGGATGGCTGCCTCTGTGACACGTCCTGGAGAGAGTGCCTGACCCTGCACAAAAACCACGGGCGAATCAGGTCCGGGCAAACGTCGGGACAAACAGGCATGCGTGTTGTCCGGCAGAGTCCTCAGCATGGGCCAGCGTATCAAACGTTGGGCAGAAAAATGTCTATTGGCGTCGATTTTCCATTCCAGAATCATGTCCACTGAACGACCGGACATGGCCATGTGGTCTTTGTGGGGCAGATTTGTCGCATCAGACAGATGCCAGAGAATGTCCCCTTGCGTGCCCAGAGTCCACCGGGAGGCGGTTGGTCTGGCAGAGGCTGTTTGAAAAAAACAGAAAAGGCTGAGAATAAGAAGGGGCAATATGCTCTGGGATTTCTTTGACATTATGGCAAAACTCCTATTTTTCGCACTCTTGAATGAACAGATTTTGAATAATACCCAATCCTAACGAAAGGACCCTGCAAACGTCAACGCTTTTTAACGGCGTGATCAGTGGGGCATGACACTCTCTAAACGTCCAAATTAAAGGCCTTACCCTGTTATTGCGTGGCTTTGATGTAACGGATCATGTGATTGACCCATTTCAATTTGTCTCTTTGCAGGGTTGGGAGTGGGTGGAAGTATTTGTCCTTTGTGTGGGGTTTGAGCAGGCCTATTGTGCCGGGGAGATTGCCCACGCATTTCAGACAGCGTTGTATGAGTGGGTCCAGGTCAGGGCTGACACCCCAGGCAAATAGAATCGGCGCGTTGGTCTGACGCTTCAGCTTGGCGTTGAGTTCTGCACGTCGAGAGTCAGAAAATAGAGAGTGCGCCAGAAACCCTGTTCGACGTTCGATGTCACTATAATGTGCGATAAACTTGGTGCTTTTGGGGTCTCTCAAATCGGATAAATTTAATACCCGGACATGAGACCACTGACAGTAAAACATCAGTCTCATGACTTGGTACTGCGTGGTGTCTGGCCTGGTGAGTACGAGCGAGCTTTTAAGCTGACCGATCTGTTTTTCCGAGATAACGTGGTTCACCTCTTCCAGGGGTTTGGATGAGCCTGGATTCATCATGATCACCACAGCATCCGGTTTTTGGTTTGATACAAGATCAATCTCAGAGGGCAGACTCTTCTTGGACAGAATTTCCAGGACACTGCGACAGTGGATGCGGTCACCTGCCGCCAAGTCCACTGAATAGAAGTGGCCATAGATACCATAGGTTTTTTTCAGCTCTGCTGCAGGGATAAATTTAGGCAAGGGTGGATACTCCATATTGCAGCAGGTCGCGACGTGTTATACGGGTAGAACGCATTTTCTATCTCCCAAACATGCAGGGTTACCTATGTCAATTTCTACTCATCGTGATGCGACTCAGTCAGTCTGTCAAGGGGCTTTGCATTGGACTGGATATCAATCTCGTGCAAAGAACAGCCAGTCCGTGACAGTCTCGTTTATGTGCGTGTTTAAAAATGTGACGGGTTCAATGCGTACTTCACCAAATACTTTGTTTAATGCATCAGCAAAGGGGGAGCTTTCTGCATAGGACCATACGCCCAATAGGCCATCTTGAGTCAAATGCTGTTTGGCCCGGTTGAGTCCTGCTTCGGTGTAAAAGGAGTCATTGGCCTCATCGAGTTGGTCCTCAGGGGAATGATCCACATCAATGAGAATCAGATCGAATTGTCTTGCAGGGGGGTGCCACAGGTGTTTGTACACGTCGTCTTGCGAGATCTTTAAACGGGGATTGCCTTTCAATGAATCAGCCAGGGGTATCAATCCCTGATCAAGCCAGTCAATGACCTGTGGCAAGAGCTCCACCACCTCAACCAGGCCCACTCGGTCACAGGCCAACACTTCAGTTGCGGTGTAGCCCAGTCCCAGACCGCCGACCAGTACTTCTACGTCCTGGCCAGGAAACATCTCAAGTGCCACATTGGACAAGGCCCGTTCTGAGGCCGTATGATAGCTGCTCATCAGAAATTCGTGGTTCAAGGTCACTTCTGTCACCACAATGCCAGGTTCACTGAGTAACTCACGTCGGCGAAGGCAAAGCATGCCCAATGGCGTGGATTCATAAGCCAAGATTTCAAACATAGAGCATGTATTCCTGATCGCTAGGAGCATGTGTTACAGACATTTTTGTCATTCCCGAGGCAGATCTCAATCTGTTAGTTTCTTGATGGGTGTAAGCTGTATCTTCCGAAATTCTACTTCAGATCCTTCCGCTTGCACGGCAATCTGTCCTTTGTCTGTAGTGCAATCGTGGCCATAATTAACCAGGTCGTCGTTGAGCCAAACCTTGATGCTGTTGCCCAGACACTCAATGGCCATACGGTTCCACTCACCCAGGGGGTTTTCCGAATCATCCGTTAGATTGAGTATACGACGCTTTTTGCCTTCGGTGATTCCCCACTCAGCTTTGGGACCGCGTCGTTCCACCATATCGGGCACGGTGATGTCCTCAACAATGCACCAGAAGTCACCGGCGTTTTTATGCATCATCTGGACCTCGAGGGATTTGGGGAACATCTTGTAAAGCGATCGCGGCGTGGATGCGTGTACCAATACACCGCAGTTGCCAGGTTTAGCAGCAAACCGATACTCCACCTCAAGCCGGTAGTTCTGATAGATCGCATTGCTGATCAGATGGCCGCCAGGCGTGCCCAGGCTGACAAGCATCCCGTCACGAACGATAAAGGGGTTTCGGGCATTTGCATCTTTGTCCATCTTGGGAACGTCCACATGCCATCCCTCTATGCTATTGCCATTAAAGAGACTGGTGGGTTGATGCGTGCGAAAAGATTGGCAGGACAGACTGGCCGTTGCCAGCAGGGCGATCAGAAGTTTTGTTTTCGTCATTGTAAGGTTCCTTCATTTTGTAGAGTGTTGCTTGTTTCCACATATGAGAACATCAAAACCCAATTAGACCATGCAGGTTACGCTCAAGGCAAGTCTTTCTTGGAATGATGTTCTTTTCGGGATGATTTCAGTTTCAGGCCACTCAAAGTGACAAACAAAATTCCTGCAATACCGATCATCAGGGATAGGGCAAATCCTGCGGATCTCGCATAACCATCGATTTCACACCAGCCAATGTATGCGGAGACCAGTGTCCAGGACATGAGTCCTCCCAACACAGACGCCAAGGAAAGCCTGATTCCATTGGATTGCCTGTGTTTGACGTGTATTCCTGCGCTGACCCAAGAAAAAAGCAACACAACAAACCACACCATATAAAGCTGAGGGCCTAATCCCATTGTGTGGTCATCCTTTGATTCGCTTCAGCCACAAGCTTCAGCATGGGGCTTCTTTGGTTGTCAAAGGTTACATTCCAGTCTTTGTCTTGCCCAGCATAGTCAAACACCCAGAACGCGGAAAGCGGCACCGAGTTTGTTTCAATCGCTTGAATAATGGCCAGGAATTCAGACAATGCCTTGTCCTCTCCGAGAGTCACAGGAGCGCCAAACTCGCCAATGAACAAGGGGGTCTTCATTTTTGCAGAGATCCCCCGGAGTGTTTTTACCAGACCAGTCATGTCTTTGGCAAAAGCCGTTTTTGTGTTCGGGTACAGGTGGACACTGATCATGCTGAACGGGCATGGATTGTCACGCAGCAATATCTCTTCAAACTGTTCAACCGAGTCCTTTCTCCAGCTTTTCTCTTTCGTATTATGATATGCGCTGGCACGGGGGATTGAATTTCCTGTGATCACGATGCGATGGCCATCATAGGTACGCACGGTTTCTGAAAATATCGAATAGGCAGTCAACAGAGCCTGTGAGGACAGTTCATCATGGGCTGTTCTCTTAAGGGCCGTTTTGAGTTGAGGCCACACTGCGGGGCGATGTTCCGAGGCATTGGGCAAATCCACGTGTAGGTTGTATTCGTTTCCGAATTCCCACCCCCAGACTGCCTCCGAACGCCTGTATCGTAGCACCATCTCTTTTGTGTATTGTTGAATGAATGCGATGGTCTTGCTGTGGGGATTGCCCAGTTGATCCATGGATTCATCCACAATGTCAGGCACGGTTGGCATATGCCAGAACAAAGAGGGAATCAGGCCAATCTTATTCTCTTCAGCACATCTGACAATGGCATCAAGACGTCGGAAATAAGCTTTTTTGTCATGCAAATAAAGATCCCAGTCCACAGGCCAGAAACCGCAGGCCATAAAGCGAACAAAGGGTATACTGGCTTTGGAGAGCTGCTTCAGTCCAATCTGATAAGACGTATCCGAAGGATCTTTGAGTGTCCGGGAAAACAGACTGAAGTAATTTGCACCCATACCTTGATAGGGTTTTCCGTGCAATTGTACCCGGCCCTTTTGAACGGACAGTCCTGGCAGAATATTCTGTTTGGATGCCACTGTCTGTGTGGACAGGGCAAGCCAACCGAGTATCAAAAGGGTCCTGCTCTTTGTGATCTTCATTAGCGTCCTTTATCTGCTAGTATTCGATGGCAATCACTGAGGCAATGGCATCAGGTGCCTCCTTGGGGAGGCGTACGGTGATGCCATTTGCCTGGGCCCGTGTCTTGAGTGCGGTTTTTGTGTCGGCCAACAGATAGGCCTTGGTGATGGTTTTGCCCTTGAGGGGGATGGTTAAGGTGCCATTGGTAGGCCAGTCAAATACGTGGGCATAGAGTTTTCCAGGCTTTTTGGTATAACGTCCCCAGGCGGGCTGTTCGAATGGGCTGGCCGTGGTTTCGTAAATGGCCTGGCCATTGGTTGACATCCACTGGCCAATTACTCGCATGGAGTCGATGCTTTCTTGTGGGATCGTACCATCCCCTTTGGGGCCAATGTTGAGCAGATAGTTGCCGCCCTTGGACACAATGTCCACCAAATTATGGATAAGAACGTCATTGGACTTCCAGGCGTTGTCGTGGACAGAGTATCCCCAGGTTGTGTTCATAGTCATGCAGACTTCCCAGTCCACATTCGGGATGCCCGTTGAAGGGATGGTCTGCTCCGGTGTGGTGAAGTCGCCTTGCTCTGGTTTCCAGGTTTTGAGGCGGTCCACAGAATCTGTCTTTTCGATATGAGGAATATGGTACAGGCGGTTGTTTGATATGATGCCAGGCTGCAGCCCTTTTGCCATGGTCATCAATTCGTCAGACTTCCAGAAGGGACCGTCGTTGCCCTTCTTGGAATAGTCCCACCAGACGACATCGACAGTGCCGTAGTTTGAAAAAAGTTCACGCGCTTGCTTGTGGAGGTAGTCTACATAGATATCATGAGACCGTGGACCGTTGGGGGAGGGCTTGCCTTTGAGCGGGAAGGGCAGTTGGTTGGCCTTGATGTAATCGTATTGTGGGTGGTGCCAATCAATCACCGAATGATAGTATCCGACCTTGAGTCCCTGGGCCCGGACTGCCTCGGTGATTTCCTGGCAGAGGTCACGCCCCAAAAGATCTTTGGCATCGTAGGTCGTGTGCTGCGAGTCAAACAGGCAAAAGCCGTCATGATGCTTGGTGGTAAAAACTACATAACGGCAGCCCGCCTCTTTGGCAAGTTTGGCCCAATCTTTGGCAAAATCGTTGGTAGGGCGGAAAAAAGGGACTGCTTCATGGGCATATTCCCAGGTGTCCGCGTGCACACGTTGCTGTATCCATTCCATGCCGCCGCGCGTGCCAACGGCTTTTTCTTTCCACGTGCCAGCCAGGCCTGAATACAGACCCCAGTGAACGAACATGCCAAATCGGGCTTGACGCCACCACTGCATGCGTGCATCCCGTTGATCCTTGGTTTCTGCTGAGGCGGTTTGAGCGACACCTGAGAGAATGAGCCCAAGTATCAGCCAAGAGACGAGTCCTGTTTTCGGAGTGGTTGTTTGCTTCTTCATCGTAGTTCCCTTTATGAATGTTTCTTAGTCTTTTACCTTACTCGACTGTTTCACATTGCTTGGATCAATGGAGGTCTGGTTCGACAGCTTCTGAATCATGATATTGAGCATCGTGTCATTGGCTTGTGACATACCGATGTCACCGATTTTGCTCAGGTTACGAATCGTCTCTTCTGCTGTGGCGCCGACGAACCCTTCCACCTGGGTGATGCCATGATTATTTAAGGCCATATGGGCGCAGCGTATGGCCGAATGGGTGGAGCTTGCCACCTTGAGGGCACAGCCCTCTTTTGCGCCGTCGCACAACATGCCGCCCAGGTCACTGATCTGGTTATTCGCCGCCAGTGTGATTTTGGGCATATCTTTCCCCGCCCTTTGATAGACGATGGCGACTGCCGCCCCCACGCCTGCTGCAGTGGCGCATCCACACAGAGGAGACAAGTTGCCCGTGAAACACTTGATGTAGCTGTTCATCAAGTGCGACAAGGCGAGGCTTTTGATAATGGTGTCCTCTGTCACTTCATAGTGTTTACCCACGAGATAGGGGACGAGAATTGCCACAATACCCTGGTTTCCGCTCCCGCCGCTGGACATGACAGGCAGATTGAGTCCGCTCATTCTGGCGTCCACTGCAGATGAGGTCATGACTTCACAGGAGGAGAACAGATTGTCTTCTCTCTGGTTTTTTGCCACCAATTCGGAAATATAGTACCCGACTCTTTGTAATGCAAGCCCTGCTTCACAAATACGAAGATTCATGTCAATGCCGCGTTTGATGTAGTTATAATCTGCCTCTTCAATCTGCTCAACCAGATCAACGAGGTTCGCAATACTGGTCTGACTCAACGTCGCCTTGTATTTATTTTCAGGGGTGTGGATTTGCTCTTCTGTGGTGTGAAAAAGTTGACGGTCGTTGAGTTCTAATCTTACAAGATTTGTGTGAGATCCCAGAATCACGGCCCTGGCTGACTCGTTTTCTGTGCGAATGAACACCTCAATGTAGAGTAGATTTTTTGATCTGTCACAGTGGATGTCAGCCTTCTTCGATTGGATAAGCGTCTTGGCCTGCTCCAGATACTCCTGAGTGACACCACTCATGATTTCCATTTTCAGCTCGGGACGGCGGATAAGAGCGCCGAGCACACCTGCAATTAAGTTGCCTCTTTCGCCTTCGGTGTTTGGAATCGCCACGGCAAAACCATTCTTGTAAACGCCAGGGTCAACCGATATATGTATCTCAGTGATGTCTCCCTGAAGCTGTTTGCTGGCAATACTGGCGGCATAAGCGACAGCGTTGGGTTCGGTACAACCCAACGCGGGAAATACATCGTGTTTAAGGATTTCGTTTAGCAGGTTCAATGTGTGTCCTCTTTAGATCATGGTTTTTCGAATGTTGCTTCTGTCTGAGCTGAACAACCCGTGTTTCGTTCAGTTTGTGTTTTCCCCAGGACTTTTGCAAAAAGTCCGGTGGTGTATAGTTTTGGGTTTTAAGTTTTTAGTAAAACGTGTTTTTCATGCTGTAAACTGCCTAGTGAAAACTTCAGTTTGTAACTTGGAATCCCTGATGCCATCGGCTCCAGAGTGACATCACGCCTCTGGCGCCTTGCTGACGCACACGAAGGTAGTAGGTCTTCCCTGATGTTAGCGAGTTTTTTCCGGCCAGCTTGCCCAGAAATCTTCCCTGCTTGTTTTCAATCACTGTACGATTCTTCGGAAGCAGAAGGTTGGATCGAAATACCACGTTTTTCCCCTCAAAATCTTCGGCAACCTCCACTTGCCATGGGTTGCCTCTGCCACGGCCACGGTGGGGTGTTTTGACTATCGTTGGATTGTGGGGGCACACCACAGGACCAATGGGCTCGGTTGAAATGACAAAGTTGTCATACCATCGTGACTGGGTCACAGGCGAGCCGTCGTTCCAATAGGCCTCCAGAAAAACGGCATTGATGCCATGTTTTGTGTAGCTGCCTCGGAAGTCCAGCGCTTTGCGTTCACATTCAAGACGGCCGTCGATCCATAGCTGATTGATGCCATCGCTTTTGCCTGGCGTGTTCAACTTGACACGACATTCTACGAGCACCCAGTAGCCAGATTCTTCTGTGGCGTGAATGGGAAATTTTGAAACCGGTTTGTTCCCCAACCACGTCATGGCTTGCCAGTCATTGTATTTTGTGCCCAGAGTCTGGTCCCCGTTGACACATCGGACAGGATCAAGCGTCAGTGAACTGTGATGGCTACTCCACACATGAGCAATCATGGCCTGGGCCCAATTGGAAGTGACAAGGCTCGTGGCACGTGACATCTTGGCTGGCGATCCTTTCCATCCATATTGATGTTTGACGTAGATTCGCCAGTAGATTTCATTAAACTGTTCGCCAGACCGAACCGTGACATTGCGATAGGTGGGTGAGTCACCAAAAAATACCTTGCAGCCACCTTGACCCCGTTTTCCTTTTTCATAGAGGCATCGCAATGATCTGCCTGTCTGGCCGAATGCCATCTTGTCGTCAAGCGGAGACCCTTCCATCGCTTTGGGGTTGAGGCCTCCATCAAAATCATCGTACCAAATTGTGGATGCGTTTTCTGCCTGGGGTTGGCGGGGCAGGGGAATGACGCAATCGATTCGCGGCGTTTCCGGTTTCTTGGCCATGGCCGCAGGGCCATGTAGGCAGCAGACCAGAAGGCTGGCGATTAATGATAGTGGTTTTGTCATCATGGTATCTTCTCTGGTGGAGACCTCTATTGGCGTTTGTTTGAGGTGCGTTGCGATGTCTCTCTATTTAAACAGACGAAATATCTCAGAATCAATTCTGGCCTTGATAAACAGTTTTTTCATGGCCTTGATTGTCTTGGGATGTTTGTCGGCAATGTTGGTGGTTTCCCCCAGGTCGTTCGACAGGTCATACAGTTCAATGTCGGCATTAGGGTTCTTGCTCACATTCAGCTTGACTGCCTTGAAGTTGCCTTGGCGAATGGCTTGTTTGCCCCCGCGTTCTGTGAACTCCCAGTACAGATAGGGATGTTTCTTTTGCTTCTTGCCTAACAGAGTGGGCAGCATTGAAATGCCGTCGATATTTTTTGGCGTCCGTATTTTGGCCATGTCGCAGAATGTGGGGAGCATATCCCAGAAGGCTGAAATGTGTTGAGACGTGGTGCCTGCCTTAATCTGGCCAGGCCAGCGAGCCAGGAAGGGGGCTCTGATGCCACCTTCATAAAGATCGCGTTTAATGCCCTTGAGTGGACCGTTGCTGTTCCAGAAATCGGGATTATGGCCACCTTCTCTGTGTGGACCATTATCGCTGGTAAAGATGACCAGGGTATTGTCGTCAATGCCCAGTTCCTTTAGAAGCTGCATCACTTGTCCGATTCCCGTGTCAAGATGTTCGACCATGGCCGGGAAGGCGGCAATGGGATTCTGTACCTTGGGGCCAGCGTATTTTCCGAGGGTCTCTTCAAATTGCGGAAAGAGTTTTCGATATTTGTCGTGCAGGGCCTTGGGTGCATGCATGGCAGCGTGGGGAATGGTGACGGGCATATAGCAGAAGAAGGGCGTCTCTTTATTGGTTTTGATGAAGTCCATGGCTGCCTTCATAATCAGGTCATGGGAGTAGGTTTTTTCATCCATCATAACTTTGGTTCTGTTGTGCCACAGGTGTCCGGGATAATAGGAATGGGCCTCGCGTTGGCAATTATAGCCGTAAAACTCATCAAAAAAGACCATGGGGTCGCTGTCTGACCCAGGGGCACCTAGACCCCACTTGCCAAACATCCCGGACACATACCCTGCCTGCTTCAGGAGTGTGGGGATGGTTGTGGTGTCGGGTTTCATGGGGGCTTGGCCTTCGGGCTTGACTTCCCTGTTGCCTCTGACTTGAGCATGGCCTGTGTGGAATCCCGTCATCAATGTGCAGCGCGATGGCGCGCACACAGTACTGCCAGAATAATGCTGAGTGAATTTCATGCCTTCATCGGCCAAACGGTCAATGTTGGGCGTCTGGAATTTCTCCTGTCCGTAGCAGCTTAGATCTCCGTATCCAAGATCGTCGGCCAGGATATAAATGATGTTAGGCTTTTGTTCCGCTGCGCCTGCCACAAGGTTGGTTAACAACATAGACATTACTGCGACAAGACCAAGTGCCTTGAGGAAACTCTGTTTCATGGTATGTGTTTTGTTCATGTGGTATGGACCCTTAAAGAATAAATTGGTACTCAATTAACACCTACCCGTAAATCATATATTCTTTGCGGGTATTCTCATATGCACTTTTGCTATAATAGGCGTTTGGAGGGCAATTAACAATGCTTCTTTTTGTGACATCTTGCTGAATTGGCAAAGTGGTGGTTCATACGAAAAGGGGCCTCCATTTGAAGATGGAGACCCCTTCGATTCAGACGTCAGAGACACTCAGTGATTTTCAGCGAGTATCAGGTCGCCAGAAAGAATAATCCCTGTCAATTTGAGGTTTTATACGTGATGTCGTCAAATACCACGTTCCATCCACCTGCTGAACTGATGGTAATGGTCCGGCCTCCACTGGTCCAATTAGTGGCGATTATTTCCGGCGTGGTTCCTGTGGTACCCTGAATATCCGCATTGATGCCATCACTGATTGTATAACTGTACGCACCATTAGCCGATATTGTGATATTGTACAGATGCGTGTTCGAAGGCAAAGTGAATGACATGTCTATGTTGACAAAGTTGTCATAAAAATACATACATTTGGTCGTGCCATACCAGCTATCGCCGCCCCACCAACTGCCGGTGCCAAAATCAATACCGCCATGCAGACCTTCAATGGCATCACCGCCATCTGGCATATCATGGAAGCCATAGGTCGTTAAGCCCGACACGATCTCCGGTGCATCGCGATATAGCAAGATGTCGTCGATCAAAATCATGCCTGATCCAGACCCTTCAACGCCCATGCTCATGCTCGTCACAGCATTAAGATTGATACCCAGAGAGGCCAGATCAATATTCCATGGGTGCCACGAAGCCTGGCTGAGATTTGCTGTCTCAGGATACAGGACTTTCTGACCATTTATTTTAACGAATATGGGTCCGCCTGTGTTTTCTTCACTGCCAAAGAAGTGCAGCACCAGCGTTTCAATGCCATGGCCTTCCCAATCCTGAGGTGTGGACCAGGTGCGGTCTGTTTGAGAGGCCGTGCCATTGGTGTTGTTATAGTTGAACGGCATGGACTGATGACTGTCCGGCAGGGTGTTGGTCGCTTCCATGATATTGCCGTTATAATGTTCACTGGCCACGCTCCAGATGTCATGTCCAATGCCGGCACCTGTGCCATTGCCACCGTACCCAGCTGGCAAGAACTCATCAGCAGAAAAGCCGAAGCCATCAAGCCATGCCTGGAAAGGACGATCTGGACTGTCGTTGCCGTAACCCTCAAAATCATCCACGACCCATGCGGCCACGGTTGAGAAGCCCCACACAGGACCGGCCCAGACTGACTCGGCCTCTGCATTGTTCACTTCATCCACACGCCAGTAATAGGTCTCACCCAGTTGAAGATCGAATGCACTGAGATCAAGACTATTGGTATTGGATGCCACAGAAGCAACCAGGCCATCAGCGACTTCATTGGGGTCGGTGCTCACATAGACAAGACTGTGAGCTGCGTGGCGACCTGAACGCCAGGACACCACATCATCTGGAAGAATGTCTGTTGCCCCAGAGGCAGGTATTGGTGTGCGAGCTGCTGCCGGAATCATGGTAAACTGAACTTCGCTAAGACTGTAGGACTTCATGAAGCCGCCCCAGTTGCTCTCGATGTTCAAACGCACCATTTTGGCAGCCAGACCACCCCACATAATTTCATCGTACTGATCATAGGTGGGTAAACCTGATGCCTGACTGAATTCATTGACATCTTCGAATGTTTCCCAGGTCTGCCCATCCTTTGAGGACTGAATCTGGACGCCCTTTACGCCATAGCCAACAAAGCCTTCGGCTGAGCTATTGGAGTTCCAAATCCGCATGGTATCAAGCTTCTTGAGGCCATCAAATTCATATTGAATCCAGGGTGCCAAATCATTATTTTGCGTAAACCACATGGTTTCACTTTGGATGGTATGTGTGTTGTCTTCCCCCAATCCTGAACCATCAATGGTTTTTTCGGGTATTGACGATTCATCAGAAGAACTGGATGCGGTGGCCATAATCTCTGAGCCTGGAATCAGAATCGAATAGGGTTCAGCTGTGAAACTCCACACAGTCCCCTTAAAAATAGTTCTATCTGCGGTGGCATTCACTTCATCGACACGCCAATAGTACGTGGTGCCAAATTCCAAACGACCTGGGTCTAGGGTATTGGCATCCTGCGCCTCAGCAAGCTGAACAGTCATTGCATTGGCCCTGCTGGCCTCATTGACATCGTCATGCGAGGTGCCGAAATATACATCATGGGTTCCCGAAAATACACCAGGTGACCAGCTTAGTACTGTGTCACGCAATATGTCAACAGCCTCGGTTTTGGGTGATGGCTGATAGGCACCAGAGGCACTTGCACCATAAATGCCAGTTTTATTAAAAACGCCAAGATCTGCAATCTCTTGTGATGAAAGAGCGACTCCCACAAAGGCAAAGTTGGCCAGCTCACAACCCGCATACGCTGTCCCATCGGAATCAGAGATAATGGTGAATTGCCCATCGTCTTGTTGGGCGTTCGTGTACAGACTGCTATTGCCATCACTGCCTTCGGAACTCAGGTTGTCAAGAATCAGAACGCCATCGACATAGAGATCTCGTACCCAACTGCCACCTTCCAGAGTGCGGACAACCACCAGGCGAACCCAGGTGTTCAGTGGCACAACGCCCGGATCCGAGTAAGTCCCTGATCCGACAGCACCGTCTCCATTGATCCAGAGATCACCCTCATTTTGATTATCGTAATTCGTGTTGTAGAGTGGCAGCCAATCGTTCTGTGCAGTCTTGATGTCAAAGATCATGGTATACTCATTGACATAAGTGCCCTCGCCGTTTTCAGCCAGATCATCGACATCAACTCTGAGGTAGTCCCCTGGACCGGTTTGTGCAAAAATCACGGTTCCGTCCGATTGCGTGATCCCTGTACTTGTCGCATTAGCACGAATCAGGCTGCCAGGCGAAGACGCCTTGTCTGCCCTGATCTCGCCCGCCCCATCAAATGCCTGCAAAAAACGCCACTCTCCCCACGGGACCCCCTCAGGGTCAGAGACTCCGAATGCCGTATTCATGCCTAAACAGCCCAACAATAATCCCAGACACAGTCGTTTTCTTTTCATGTTTCACCTCTCAGTACACATCACCAAATTTTTGGAGCCACTTGGGCCACGCGGCATCGGGCTCGTTCCTTGGATTGTTAATATTGAAGTTCTTGTGCCATTTGAGTTTCCACAAGGCACGCAGAGGCACCTTGCCGGTTGTCCCATCGAGGAACACCATATTGATGCCACCGCCATGTCTGTCCAAACAAACCAGACGCATGGCATGGGTGCCCCAGTCACCCCAACTGCTGTTCCATTCATAGGGATCCGGTTCGGTCTCAAGCGGGGTATCGCGTATGTCTGGAAAGACATCCACGTACGCGCTGTCCATAAACAAAGGAATGCGATTGGCGCCTTTCGCATCAAGGGTGCGCCAGGCATTATTCGCAGGAAACCCCCACAAAGAGGCGGCACCTGGCGGTGGGGCTGAGACCCACTCATTCAAACCATAGCTGCCAGTGTCAAAGTCGGCCCACCAGTCGCTAGCCGTGCCGGGCTCGAAGGGGCCCCAACAGGCAAAGGTGCTCCCGTGGCTTCTGTTGACCCTGGTGTCGCGCACGACCTTGGTGGAGGGACATAACCGGATTTTCTTTTCTGAATAGTAGGGCAAGGTGGCAATGATCCAATAGGCTTCCTGGGCATTTAGATTCCCGCCCTCAATACTCTGCGGCAGCTTGTTCTCATTGTCACCAGCATATAGATTGAAAATGAGCCCCCACTCCTTCAGATTGAATCGGCAGGTTGTGGATTGAGCCATTTTTCTGGCTTTTTGCAGGCTTGGCATGAGAATGCCCATGAGCACGGCAATCACGGCAATCACCACGAGCAATTCAATGAGCGTAAATGCCCTGGGACGCGCCAGTCCTGTGTGTGTCTCAGTGTTATTCTCTGCTTCCGGAAGACGTGTTTTCAGCAATAGTTGTCTTATCATGTATCCCGTCAACATAGGTCTCGTTCCGCACAATCTCAATACCACGGGTAAATAGAGTTTTACTCTGCTCTACGATTTTCCTGCCTTCTGACATGTGTGTTTTAATGCTCCAATCACGTACCAGCCGCCATTTTTGACGCCTGATCAGGGAATACAACAACACAAGCCTTGATTATAGCATTGTTGTAGTAAGATGGGAGGAACTTGACACATTTTTTTTCTTCTACCTATTTGAAGCAGCTCTTCGTGTCAGTATGGCTCGAATCCCGGCCAGTGGAAGCGACGCGCTGGCGAGGTAGTTTGGGAGTTTACGTTGTTCGTCAAAAATCCACTCACATGCGCCGTATGTCTGAAAATGTTGCACCATGTCAATAACAGTCTTGTCTGCCAACTCAGGATCAACAAGGTCAAGTGCATACACAAACCACCCGGTTGGTGTGGCCCAGTAGGCCCCGTTCTGATATGAATTTCTGGTACAACCCTGTTCCCAATAGACGCCGCCAGGAAGATGTCGAATCTGACCGTGCTGTACGATGTCCGCATAATTTGTTCTGAAATAGTTGGCTATGGCTTTTGACTGTGCCACGTCAGTTACATTCAGATACACGGCAAATGCCGAACCCCAGATATCATGTTCACGGCATTGCACTGTGGCGGCCCGGAAAAGTCCGACTTGTGTATCCCAAAAATGATTCCGAATGTTTTGTGCTACATGTTCACCGGTTTGAGCCCAGTGATGTGCCTCATCTTTTCGTCCTCCCTCATTAAGCAGATCGGACAGTTGGCGACATCCCTGAACATAGAGTAGCGAACAGAAGAGTACATCCCCTTGTTTACGTGCGGTATCTGTAAAGCCGTAGGGACAGCGATCCCAATCTTTACCCGGTACAATGTGAACGAGTTTTGTTTTGGGATGACGAGGTACAGCCTGCATGGTCTTCACAAGAGAGTCGAGGATTTCATTGAGGAACGCCACATCCTGGGTCTTTTGATAGGTATGCCAGGCGACACCCACTGTGAATTGAGAGCCATCGGCCACAGGATGTTTTCCCATGCTGCCATACCCCGGTTTGTAAATGGCCGTGCCGTCAAATTTTACACAGTCCACCGCGGCGCCGTCGGCACGAAGTTTGTTTATGAAGAGCCTGGCAGAGGCCAGAAGTTCTTCCTTTGAATAGGCACCGATGCTTCCCTCCAGCGTGTATTCGTAGTCTCGCAACCAAAACGCCTGGTATCCGATGCCCACCTGGGGAGGAAATGCCTTTGACCCATCTTTCATAGTCCGCACAGACGTTCGAATGAGGCGATGCGATTCCTTGTCCAGCCAGTCCACGGACGCCTCAAGTAAACCTTGGCTCTCCTGAGTGGCACTTAGGCAACCAGTGAAGGGAAAAGCGATAATTGAAAACAGGATCAAAATGTGTGTTTTCATTTGAATCTCCAATCTAAAATGTGGACTTCACACCTCATACTTCACACTTTTTACATCACATTTTGGCCCGGACTAAAGGCCGGGCACCGGAGTCACGCCCATGGTCCATTTCGTTTTATCACCTTGAGTCTTGAAGCAGAATGAGTCCATTGGCGATCCGCCTCTCTTGCCGGTCAGAGGGACTGTTCATGATGGAGCCGGCAAGCCAGAGCGTGGAGGAACCGCCTCCGTCGAGATTCAGGGCGTTGGTGCATCCAAGATTGAGCATCAGGTCAGCTAGCTCCGGAAGTGTCATGCCTACAGATAGATCCTTTTGGCGTCCGTCCACGACCACAAGAAAGTACTGATCTTTATTCCAGCCGAATGCAGTACGCGGGTGGCGGGGCTGGTTGGGGGAGAAGGTTTGTTTGGTCCCGTTTGTGATGAGCAGGGGGCCACCGCTGATGGCTGTTTCGACATGGGTCAGGTCTGGGACTGTTTCTACTGAGAGAGAGAGAATTGTTCCAACCGTCCACGTTTTAAGTGTGTTGACCACCGAAGTGCTGAGTGAGAGAATCAGTTTATCCGAAGTGATCACCGAGTTGGCGTCCTGATTGACAGCAAGGATACGGGCCTGATAGACCTGGCCGGGCTTGATCGGCAACCAGGATGACTGGGGGGTTGCTTCCAGAACAAGCTCTACACCGGACTCTGTGCGCGTGGATTGTCCCATGCAGGGGGTATACAGGACTGCGTGACCTTTTTCCACTTCCTGATTGATGTCGAAGGGTATGGAAGTTCCGTCAGGCCATGTGGCTTGAAAGTCAGCCTGAATGGTGGCGATGTGAGGACGTTGCTGTGTGTCCAGCCAGAAGCAGACCCTTCCAGGCGAGCTAATCAGTTCACCGTTGAGGATCTGCAGGCCAAGGGGATCACCTTGATAGGGACTAGAACGGATTCTAAAAAAATCACCGTTGACGGCGGCCACGGGTTTGTGGCCTGCTTGACTGATCGCTTTAACCTGTTGACTGAGAGGCTGCAGGCCAAAAATCGTATTTTGAGCAAGAGAGGTGGTGAATCTGAACTGAGATTTTGTACGGTCAATTTTCAGAATGTGGATGGAGAGGGGGCCGGTGCCTGTTCGAGAGTGACAATACTCCAGACCTGGAGGTATAGGCAGGGGGATGCTGCTGTTGATTTGTGCCAATCCACAGGTGGCAAAAATCATCCACAGCCAGAGAAAACCCTGTTTTATCACGGCATGTGCAGATCTATTGGCATGAAGAAAAGATTTCATCTATTGATCTCCGTCATCAATCTTCCTGATCCTGGCCCCGCGATACTGGATGGTGGCGCCCTGTGTATGCTGTTGGAATGCAATACTGCCCAGGTGGGGCGGTTTCAAGGTGTCGGTTTCACAGACCTTTTCGCCATTGACCATGACAAAGACCTGTGGTCCATGATTCAGGATTTGCAGGAGAAACCATGCTTCGTCATGGCTGACCACTCTTTGGGCCGGCGCAATGCCGTAGAGGCTGCCCGTGGGATTGGTACTGTCCGGTGCATTGAAACATTGGACTTCAATCCCTTGGTTGCCATAATTGAACAGCACCCCTCCGTTGCCGTTGATCATAGTCTTTACCCAGACCTGTAGCTCGTAGGGTGCTTCGAATTGTCGCTTGGTGAAGGCAAAACCGTTCTTGCTTTTTCCCGTGAGTGTGTCTTTATCGATGGACCACGCTGTAGCACCTTCCGTGTGTAATCCATCCATGCCTGGGGCAAGGAGGGAGATCCACTGCGTTTTGTCGGGTAGGGTCTGGATGTGAATATTTCTAAAATAGCTCCGACAGCCAATATTCTGAATGCCAATGAATCCCTTGCGAAGCTTGTAGCGGAAGGCTTGGTGTTGCGCCATGTTGATGTCATGGATCAGCCTGTTGTTGAGCGTGATGCGAAGGTGTGGCCAGTTACACTCGACTTCACATTGGTTCCATTGCCCGGACGGCAGATTGGCGACACAAAGCGGAGCGGCTGCGTCATAGATCGCGCCTGGGGATCGGACGCCATAGGCTTTGGTGTCGTGTCGAAGATGGAGTTTGAATCCAAGCTTGGAGGCCGGTCCATATTGTGGGGCATGAAACAAAACTCCGCCCTCATACCAGCCTTGGGTTTGGTATTCAAACCTGAGAACAAAGTTCTCATACTCCTTGTCCGTACGAAGCCAGGAGGGGTAAGGGCCAGCACCTGTAGTGTAAATAGCTTTCTCTTTGACCGTAAACGCATCTGGTGCACCTACAGTTATCCAGCCGCTCAGGTTCTTTCCATTAAACAAAGGGACGTACTGGTCCTTTGCCACGGACGTTCCACCGAGTAGGCTGATCAAGGTTATGACAAGGACAAGTGTGTTCTGTAATCGAGCGAAATGACCAGTCATCGTTTTCTCCTTCGGACTATTCTTTATATTGTACTTGCAGCTGTCTAAACTGTGTGGTTTTATTTGGCCTTTATCTTTTCTGCGGGACCCACAAATCTGACTTCCAGTTTGGCGTGTGATTCTTTGTCGCCCGTAAAACCGCAGTCAAAGGTGATGGCATGTTCTCCTGATCCCACCGTCAACACAGAGGCATCCAGGTTGATCTCCTTGAGCTTTTGCCAGTTCGGATTGTACACGGTGGCAGTCTCCCCCCCTGAATATCTTACAGTCTCTCCTTCGTTCAATGTGATGGGCAGCGAAATCTGCTTGTAACTGTCCAGTTCCATCTTGATCTCTTGGACACTGCCCTTCGCTGCCGTCAGAAGAAACTGCATGGGTTGTTTGGCTGCGGGGTTCTTGAACGTAAAGGTGGAATACAGCGGCTCACCCGGTTGTCTTACTTTTTTGTCATGTTTGAATTTATGGGAGAAGACCTGGCATAGATTCCATTCATTTCCGTTTGTGGCTTCCAACGTGAATTCGGTGTTGATGTCTTTCATGCGTTGCTTTTGACCCTGTGTGAATGCATCGGACAATCGGGCCCTTTCCCATTGGCCTATGAGATGCAGGATTTCGTCGGTCTGGGCATTGTTTTCCAGGGTTTTGTAGCTTGTGCAGAAGGCATACCCCGCGTTGAATGCTGCAGAGCGTGTCAACATCCATTCGATATCTTCAATGCTGGTTTGCGGAGTCATGCTAAACCATCCCAGCATACCAGGCATCATATTGGCCTGGAAGTATGCTTGATTCTTGAGCCGGTAGTCGGTCTGGCTCTCGCGGAATCCTGCATACCAGGGTTCCCCCCAGTTCATACGGGTATACATGTGCCAGAAGTAATGGGAGCTCCGACTGGCATCTGCGATGTAATGCTGTTTGATGTTCTCATCCAGAGAATCGAACCAGGCTTGCGTGAATAGGATTTCACCATAATTGCCCATACCCGTGGATCGATTGCCTTCCAATCCATCAAAGGAGATCTGTCTCAGGCCGGTTTGGTTGTACAGCTCGGCAATGTTTTTGGCCACTTCAATGCTCAGCGCCGTATTGGTCAAGAATACCTTGTAGCCATGGTCCGCCAGCTTGGCGATGGTGGCGTCTTTTGCGTGGGGTGTTGCCTGGGTTCCAAACGCACCCCGCTGACAATCCAGCAACTTCCACGGGGGGGCTTCCGACACAGTGCCATAACGCATGAGTTCGTCCCCAACCACAACTGCCTTGAGATGATTGTTTCTGAATTGATTGAAGAAGTCGGGCGAGGCTATGGGAATCTCTGTTTGCTCAGCATCAATATTGTCTGTCAGCACACTGGCTCCTACTTTTGCCAGACGGTCATCAGGCACAGGCGTGACATAGGGATCATTGGGCGTGATGAAGTTGGACAGGGTATGGAGTCCCAGCATGACATTCTGTGCCTTGGCCTTTTCCACACAGCGTTTCATACTGGCAACGCCCTCTGGAAAGGGCGTCTCTTTGAGCTTAAAATGTCCCCAGGTTTCAAAGGGGCCTGGGTGATACAAATATTTCAAACCAGCTTTTTTGGTGACGTCAAGGGCTCTGTCAATATCCTGCTCCCCAAATCCCATAATGAGGTAGGCAGCAGATGCTGAGATCGCTGTTTTTCCCCATTGTCCGTCAATCATGGGATGCGGCAAACCTTCAGCCAGCTCAATGGCACCAACCTTTTTCAATGCCTGATCCACCGGACACCCGAACAGAGCAATCTTTGAGCCTATCATGCCGCCGTCTTCAAAGGATGGTGCCACATATTTGTCATGATTCAGGTTTTTTATGACTCGCTCTTGATGGCGGTTACGACAGTAGGCCTGGAGGGTGCTGCCAAAGTCAGTGGGCCTGGCAGCCGCTTCCTGACGGTTGTGTGGCATGCTGTCGTCTTCCTGCCAGGGATATCCGCCCAGTGTCTTGGGGTTTAATGCCTGGAGTCCAATGGCGTAGTGTTCTCCCCGTACCACACCCACGGTGGCGCCAATCATTTTGCCGATTGTGGTGGGATAGGGCCCCCAGACAATGAGCTCAATCAGGTTATTCTTAGTCAGGGACACCAGCTCAAATGTCAGGTGCGTGTCTTTTGACAGGACGTTGATGGTCGCTTTCACATTGTGCTTATATTGCAGGGTAATAGTCCTGCCCTCGGCATCAAATTGGGCTGATTCTGGACTTAGCATTTCATTGGCGACTCGCAGTGACATCAGAGGTGCGCTCTGATCTGGAGCCAGATAAGGGGTCCCCGTTTTCTTATCCGTCAATGCCGTGACAACACCCTGTTCATTCAATGCAAGAACCAGCGAATCGGTAGACAGTTCCAAGTCACCTGTTTTCTTCTGGATATCAGTGCAGGACGTAAGAAACAAACAGGTTACAGTTATCAGGGCGGCTAAATATTTCATTCTATCGATTCTCCATTACAAATAAGAGGCTCAAACCTCGTGCTGTGAATATGAGACAACAACGTACCCTATAAAGACTTTGAAAACAAGTCTCCTGTCGCACAAAGAAACGCGTATTTCAGCGTTGCCAAATGTCCCTGGGATGGATAACATAAGTTGTTGATAAAACAAGTGCTTAGGGGCTGTTTTTTGTGCTCTGTGCCCAATATGGTACTCAAGGCGTATGGTGACAGGATCCTCTTATTCAGGGAATTCTGCGAAAGAGAGTTGGTATATGACAAGATCAAGTGAGTTATCCTATTCCATCAAACAGAGGCAATGTCTCTGGGTTGCATTGATTGGGTTAGGTCTATTATGGATGGCAGGGGTGAGTTCTGCTGAAGATGTCGCAGACAAAGAAGGCATGGATCTGCGCCTTGGGGGATGTGGGGGCGTCTATTTTTACGCCTCAGCCGGTGAGCTGTGGATTGAGGTCCAAAAGCAGGATCTTAATAGGCGTGGAAGCAAGACCCATTTGCGTGCCATATTTTTTGGGCCGGATCGAAGCGTGATCGAAGAGGTCTGGATGGGCGACGACAAACTGGCAAGGAACAGCGGCCCGGGACCTGTGCAACGGATTTTACTGAAAACACAGGTTGAGCGAGCTGGCGTGTATGGATTGAACATTACTGTGACTGAGGATCGCTACGGGGAGAACCTGTCCTGGGGATTCAAGAGCAACTGCCAAAAATATCTGATTGAGACGTCAAGGGGGCACAAGGATGCACGCCATGAGGAGCCCATTGTCTTGCGACAAGCCGGGAGACCGGGCGATGTGGGGTTTATGCCGGGGATCAAGCCATTCTCTGTTGAGGTGAGTGGCTTGTCAAAGAGCGTTAGAGAGTTGCCCATTTATGATGGTGAAGGCAAAAAGATAAGGACACTTGCTGTCTCGCCTCAGGGCAAGGTGTCGTATGAGTTCCCCGCGGATTCTGCACGTCAGGGCAAATTGTGGCGATTACATCTCAGTGACGCGCAGGCCGTAATCAACATTGACGGTGTCACTCGCTGGCAAAGAGGCGAGGCCTGGGAGAATTTTTCTTTGTGGACGCCGGACCTGTCTTCCTGGTTTGCCTTCCATGACAACCGGTGGCTGCTGACTCCCTACAGCCGGACTGTTTACGCAAACGGTGCAGGCGGGGGGACAGTCAATTTTTCTGTACACAACAATAGTGCCACGTCAAAACGAGTAAAACTAACCCTGGAGTTTGCCGACGATGCGCGGTGGTCGGCCAGGTTACAGAAGAGCGAAGTTGAACTCAAGGCATATGCCTTTGAGCAGGTGCCATGCACATACCAAATCCCTCAAGAAGGGTCCAGGTGGCCATGTTACGTCCGTGCCACTGTTCTCGATGAAACGTCGTTCTCAACATGGTCTTCTGTAACACTGCACCGTGGCATGGCTCCAGCCATGTCGCCTGTGACTGTGCCCATCACTCTTGAGCCGTATCAGCATGAAAACGAGCAATTCGGATATCTGCCGGAGTATCCGCTGGACAATCAGGTCTATTTCGATATGACAAATCAGCCTTTTATCATTGCCAACGACGGTGTGTTCCACCTGCGGGAGGGGGGCTGGCTCAAAACGACGAACGCACATCGTCCTGATCTGGACCGGACCATCCCCATCAGACCGGTGGGCACCAAGATTGCCTTTGACCAGGACAACGACGTGTATCTTCTGTCACGAGACAATGGTGCCACCCTGCTCCTACATTCGGACGATCATGGTGCCACGTTCACCGCCTGGCCGGTTCCTGGTTCAGGTGGTTTTGACATCGAGCAGTTTTCAGGGCATAACCGGTTAAATGGACCACCGCCTCTGGCGCGTTTCTTACAAACGGCCAGAGATCCCAAACTGATATGGCGTCGCATTCACGACTTGGATCTTGTACTGCCTACGAAGCAGTCTGATGGCTCGATTCTCATGGGCGAACCGATTGCCATCTCGAAAAAATGCATTGGTCTCTCTACGCATTCAGGCATACCCTCGACCCTTGTATCGCGTGGTAATAAGGTTCATATTGCCTGGGGCGAAGCCACACGTCCGGAGGCCAAGGCCCCGGGCGTGCCTACCTATGTGGTGACCTATGATCGCTCGACCGGTCAACTCGGAGCACCTGCCCTCGTGGGGTACGGTCCTCCGGCGAATGATGTACACAATTCACCCTGTATCACCATGGACAGCAAAGGGTTTCTCCACGTGCTGATCGGGACGCATGGGCGAACCTTCAAGTATGTTCGGTCATTATTGCCCAACAGTGCCAATGGTGGCTGGACAGAGGCTGAGGATGTGGGGGCAGGCCTGCGCCAGACCTACGTGGGCATGGTCTGCGATCCGGATGACACGCTGCATCTGGTGTTTCGTTTGTGGTTGAACGATCGCAGATATTTCCCGGCAAGCCATTACGCAAACCTGGCATACATGAGCAAGCGTCCCGCTGAGTCATGGTCCGAAGCCCAGCCATTGATTGTCGCGCCCTTTTCGGAGTACAGCATTTTCTACCATCGACTGACTATCGATCGGCAGGGTGCCTTGTTTGTTTCTTACGACTACTGGTCAACGTTCTGGTTCTATCGCAACGATCACCGTGGGGATCGCCGATCGCTCTTGATGTCACCGGATGGCGGCCACGCCTGGAAACTGGTGCCATCAAGCGAATTTCTCAACAAAAGATGATGTCAATGAAACCAGGCACATTGTTCAACAGTTCATCCATTCCGGGGTCGTCATGAACTGTGTCAATCTGATTGAGAGAACACCCGCCGAGTGGTTGATTTACTCCGGCGTGGCGGGAACCACCTGCATATCGGGATCCCACGGATCAATCATTCTGAGTTGCTTTGATTTGAGTGCCCTGTAGCAGTCTGGCAGGTCAAAGGCGTCCAACACATTGGGTATCAGGGATGACAGGGGCCAGGTATAGGTTTGGGATTCTGCAATGGCCGAGTATGAAGTCAGCGTGTTTTTCAGCGTTGCCCTTGTGACATTCTTGGACAAGACAGCAGCGAACGTTGCGGGCAAGGCGCCCCAGCCCTTGCCTGCGATATGCACCTCTGTGTGCCCATTGGCCATGAGCCAGTCAATGACACGCAGGATATCGTGGGTTCGTTGACCTATGTAGGGTTTGTCCAGCATGATCGAGTGTATGGCGTAGAAGTAGTCACAGCCATAAGCGGATCGATAGCTGTTATAATCGCATGTGTCAGGTTTCGATTCGCCGATGCCTCGCACATCGCAGGTGTAAAGCGTGGCGTTCGTGTCGGTCTGGATCAGTTCCGTGATGAGCGGCTCATGGCGCAACTCATCATCACTGGACAGATGGGATATGTAGAGAATGGCGCGGCCCTGGTCTTTTGGTGGACGGCTGAGCAGTTGCTCATCGGAGAGCCTGTACACCAGCGTCTGGATGCCTGGTTCGGTTTCCACGGCATAACAGGTCCAACGTTTCTTTGGGTAGGCACGGTTTGGCCAGTTGCGCAGAATGCGATACTCTGGCGCAGAGTTGGGCACCGGTTCGGGCAACCTGAGTTTGTTCTTAATGAGTTTCTGGAGTGTTGGCACGGTCATCTGGGATGGGCGGCGCCCGGCCAAGGCCTGTGATGTCGCCTTGGTGAAATCAAATATGGGTCTTGAGTTGAGTTCACAAATCTGTCCGCGCGGCGTGCACCACAGGGTTTCGTCCTTTTCCAGGACGATTTCCGGCTCTGTCTTGCCCTCTGATATGTCTGTGTGTCGATTAAACCAGCCGTACATGGCTTCGCGGTTTTCCTGGGAATAGCCATGTCCGGTTGGCCCGGTGAACAGACCCACGTTTGCCTCCAGATCAAGTAGGCCGTAGAGGTGCTGCAGTCTGTCATAGGTCTCCTCGGCGCCACGGACATCAAAGAAGTCTTTTTCCTTGGCAAGTATCATGACCGGTTTGGGCGCCATGGCAGCAAGAAAGTCACTGTGGTCCAGGCCGAGGGCCAACGCCCTGGGGGGGCATTGTTCGGTGTCCGCAGGCAGTTCGTTTTCGAGGTTTCGCCGGAACGTTGTGACAAAGCAGCTGGGTGCAGCCATGGTCCATCTTCTTTCCACCCCGCAGAGCCAGGTGGTCATGGTCCCACCGCCCGAGTTGCCGGTTACGCCAATGTGTTTCGGATCGACCTCGTCCCTGGTCAGGAGATAATCAAGGGCACGCATGCCATCCCAAGCTCGCCACGAGCCTATGAATTGCCCCACGAGAAACTGCTGGTTGCCGGCGTACAGATGCTCGCGAACGCCCACACCGACCGTGGATTTGAGAGATTCATTCGGATATTGAAGGCGTTCGCCCTGACTGATGGGATCGTAGATCAGGACCACATAGCCCTGACGCACCAATCCCTGGGAAAATCCCTGATAGTATTCGGAGGCCTTGCCATTGGCGGAGTGTCCGCACGTGCCAATAATGCCGGGTAGAGGAAAATCCCTGCCCTTGGGGATATAGAGGTTGGCTGTCACAAGGAAGTTCGGACGACTCTCAAAGATGAGCTTCTCAATTTTGTACGTGTCCCGCTCGACCACACCTGTGATGCGAGGATTGAGTGGGGTCTTCTCAGGCCAGGGTCCGAAGCACTGCTGGATTTTGTCGCGTACTTCTTCTACGTAGGCCTCGGCGTCATCGCGGCTTTTCAGAGCGGCTCTTTGATGGTTTGCCTTGCCCTCGACCCGGCGAAGCTGACTGACAAAGTACTCCTGGACCATGTGAGGGTATCGATTCAGGGGGGGGTAGTCCGAAGCAGCCGTGGCACGGCCGGACAAACAGCAGAGTGTCACTATAATCGTACATGCTGCTGGAACTAGCCTACAGATTGATGTATTGACCTTGGCATGTTGGCTATGAGGCTGCGTCATTTTGAACGTCCTTTAATGGGGTAGAGAGCATCAATGTAAATGCGATCGAACCACGACAAATTTTCTACAATAATCAAGCCAAGCTGTTTCCAGAGGCTTCATACGGTCTTGGACGTATCGCATTCTTATCCACGTCCCCCAAATGCGTTTAAGCGGTTGCTTCCCAGACATTCGCAAGACCTGAGTTTCTCTTGGAGCCATTTTCGGTCCCCGCAAAAATCAATCATAAGTATGTTCGTGAGCAAGTGAACTCGTGGTTCGAGCACTGTTATTTTGTACGGTCCTGTTTTTTCTTTCTAATGGCGTCATTGATGGCATTCTGAATTTCATTTCGGAGCAGGTAAGAGACTTTCCACTCTCCCGTTACTTCAATCCGCACAACCGATTTGCCCTTGATCAGTGCAAAAGCTTTGACATTGACATTCTCCCCAGATAAGGATCTGCCAATACACTCGAAGCGGTTTTCCCTCCGGTTTAGTTGCTCCAATGTGATACTCAGAAGCTCAAATACAGATGTTACCAAATCGGGTAATTCAACGACATCAATGTCATGCTCAAGATAGACAGAGCTATTGTTCACCATCGGTTTTGACTTGGATCCTACTTCAGCCTTTTGACAGCCAGAGAAGCTGCCAAGCAAAATGACGAGGCACAGAATATGATTCTTGATCATGAACTTATCCTTTCATCCGCAAATCTATAAGACAGTGAGGCACCCAAAGACACTCTACATATCATAGGCACCTCAACACAGAATTGCCACAAGTATATTCAAATAACGTTGCGAATGAGAAGTGTTATTTAGGCCGTCTCCCTCGATTCAGATCGTTAGCACATGACATGCGCCTTCATAATTTAGATGTTTATATGGAAACGGGTGTTCATACTGTCTGAGTCTATTCATGATCATACAGACGAATGGTGATACGCTTATCCTTCTTAAAGGGGGCATATCCAGGGGCAACCCTTAAGAACTAAACACACAGTGACATTTGATGGTTATTGAAATCCAGGAATTTAGTTCTTAAGGGGAGACCCTTGTGCTTCTCAGGTGAAGTGACTGGTTGAGCTGTGGGTAGTTAAAGTGCTTTCGCATGCAACTTCAATCCAAGAGCTGAAATGACCTTTAGGATCGTATCGAATGTTGGGATTCTATCACCAGAAAGAGCCTTATAGAGGCTTTCCCGTGAAAGGCCAGCTTCACGTGCTACTTGGGACATGCCTTTGGCACGAGCGATATCTCCTAGAGCCTTGGCAATGAAAGCCGCATCACCATTTGCCTCTTCCAAGCAGGCTTCAAAGTAAGCCGCCATTTCCTCCGGAGTCCTCAAATGTTCTGCCACATCGTATCGTGTAGTCTTAGTTTTAGCCATGATGCAACCCTTAAAGATTCTGCGCCAAACGCAGGGCACTTTTGATATCCTTGGCTTGTGTACCGGGCATGTCCGGCGACTTACGAGTGATAGTATGACATATTTCAAACTAAAGTTTCGAGCCAGCCCCGACGGAGGCGAAGGCCAGCTGAGGGCAAGGGTGAAGCGGCAACGCCAACCTGAAAGAAGCCGTAGGCAAAGATGCGAGCTGACGAACAGCAAGCGGATTAGGCTTGGTACGACAGAAC
>CAZBTJ010000039.1:0-41709 GCA_964494325.1 uncultured Pirellulales bacterium | reverse complement strand
GAGTGGGCGCGAGATTATGTTTTGTGAAGGATCAGTTCTTCCATTTTTTTTATCTGTGTTCATCTGGGCTATGATCTGTGGCGGGAAATTCGTTATTCGTTGTTGGTTATTCGTTGTTGGTTGGCTGAGCCGCCTTGCGTGCTTGTTTAATAGATCCCTCGGTGCCTCGGGATGACAAGTCACGTTGTGCGGTTTGCCTGGATGTGAGCGTCACCGATTAGCGGAGATCAGTAAGATTAGTGGTTCCCAAAGAGTTTTACTTGAGCAACGTTTGAACTTTTCTTTATGGATATATTGTGCGCAGCTTTGCAAGGGTGAACGAGTCATTAATATTTGAAGTGTGAAGTGAGAAAGCCAGTGGCAATGGCGAGAGCCATCTGAGTGTATCTGTGCCTTCAGCAGAGGCATGCATTGACGGGGGGCCTCGTAGAAGCCAGACTCCACGATTCCGCATCGGCCCTTCCTGACTTCCTGTGAAATAGTTCGGCATCCTGTTCATCGTCCATCCTAAGGAGCAGTCGGGCTGCGTACCTGTAGTCATCCAGCAGCGGCTGTATCTCTGAAGTGAGCCCAGGTCATGGAGTCGAAATAAAAGCGATACCATGGGTTTATAGTCTTTTGTCTTTGAGGCTTGATTGAAGCCTACTTTCTCACCTTCGTACCTTCTTACCTCTCTACTTTTTCCAAACGCCCAGTGACTTTGGAAAGCGACCCAGCCCCGGCGATCTTCACGCCATCTGAAAACACCATCAAACCGGTACCCTTGCCATACTTGCAGCCTGTCTTATCCCAGAGGATGGTGAGGATATGGCCATGATAAAGGACGTTATCCAGACAGAAGTAATCCCACGTGTTAGCAGGCAGCAGGGGATTGACTTCAACCACGCTGTCTGTTCTGGGCCGAAGCCCCACAAGCCCGGTGATTATCAAGTCATTGTACGAGGAGTGATTGTAATCCTTGCCTCGTTCCTTGCCACCTTTACCGGCATCCCACGTGCCATCCTTCCAGGTCTTTAATCGGGTCCTGGAGATCCAGTCACCTGTAAAGGGATTCAGATTCTCATCGATCCAGGGGACAACCTGTCCGCCCTCCCTCTTGAGCGTGTGTGATTTTGTGTAGCAGGTCAGTGTCTTGAAATAGGCGGTCCTGTCCACGGCATCCTGGGGATAGCGGTTCAGTACATTGGCCAGGGCTGTGAGTGTGACGGAGGTGGCCATCGGCCATGAGGGCCCATTCCACTGGCATTCATGATCTTTGTAGGCGATGGAAAAACGGGGGTGACGCTGCTCGGCCGTGGTGGGTCCGAACGGGGCGTAAAAACCCTTGGGATCTGTGAGCTGTTTCCAGGCGACCTCATAGCCCTTGCCTGGATCCGGCAGGTTGAAGTACCACGGTGTATAGCCATGGAGCTCGCGTACCTTAGCCAAGGGTTTGTCCTCGCCTCGCGGCAACACCTTGAAGAACATGGTGTCCGGGTCCCACAGCTTTGTCTGGACCAGGGCCTTGATCTGTTGTGCCTTGGCCTGGAAGTCTTTCGCGACATCGAGTCGCCCAGCCAGGGCTCCAATCCTGGCGATGGCTCTTGCATCGCCGTACATGTATGAATTGATCGTGGCCCGATGTCCACTCCCACCAATGGATACCTCCATGCCATCCCTGTCGTCAATTTGATAAAATAGGGGATCATCCCCTCTGTGGCTCTGTTCCCAGGCCCTGTAATTGGCAATCAGACCGTCGAGATACCCAGTGAGTCTGGCCTGGTCCGGGCGTACAAGATGATTGGCATAGAATGCATCAGCGATCCAGAAACTGTATCGACGCGGCGAACTTCCCGGCTTCAGCCAGAATGCTGTATAGTCGTTCATGATTTTGGTGTCGTGCAGCCACCGTCCCTCGTATATGTGATGTGCGGCAGGGCAGCTGATGGTATTGTATTTGCCAGACCAGGGGACCTTCGGAAGGAACTCAGTGACCACATACCCGTCGGGCGTTTTCTTGATGTGTTTTCTGTAGGTCCACCATCGGAAATAAAAGGTCCGTTCGAATGCTTTGTCCGGACACTCGAATCGAGGGACGTTTTGTGTGAGGAAGGCCAGGGCTTCGTGGTTGCCGATGGCATTGCCATACAGCTCGTCATCGTTTGCATTGAACTGATCGACGTACTGTCGAAGTGCAGTCGGGGTTAGAAGCATGGCGTGGGACACTTCAGAAGCGCATGCTTCCGTCGAAGACAAGAGGGACGTTAGCAGCACCACACTGCTCACGAAGATCACTCTGAGGAAACTCTTGGGTAAAACGACATTCATGATAGCCTCTCTGTTGCGTTGTCGATAACATGGGGTCTTGTCTCATGACCACAGGGCTCTTTTATCATACTTGCAGGATGGTATCACCGTCAATCACGGATTCGACCCTGGCAGGATAGTTTTTTTGTGTTTGATGGCAGCTCCCCATGGATGTGCATTGACGGTTCTCATCCGTGTCCCTGCGCCTCCGTGTGAAACCCTTCTTCTCGATCAAAACTCTAAAATGGCCAAAATTCATGCATTTTCTTGCGGTTCCATGCTAAAATTAACGCACATGTATGGACTCAGGAAGGTATACAACGTACATTATAGGTAATATCATATGTTAAAAAAGGGAATGGCAGAGCTTTTTCCTTGGTGATTGCGGTTTGTTACGGGTGAGAAAGGAGCAAGACTGTGCAGTGGAATAAGTATTGTTTGGTGATAATTGTGCTGAGTATTTGGGCTACTCTGGGATGGGCCGCTTCTGTTGAGGTCAAAAACCCTTCTTTTGAAAACCCTGCGGTGGATAACAATGCATTCCCGGCCTTGCCCTTGGTTAATGAGTGGATTGAAAAGGACAATGATGTCGAGTTCAGCACGAACACGGGTGTATTTCCAAATCCTGCGGCGGATACGTCTGGACATCTTTTGAATACTGACGGAAACCAACTTGCTTTTTTGGGGTCTCAGCAGGGTAACGGTTTGGAACAGAATTTAACAGCTCAATATCTGCCAGGATATGCTTATCGCCTGACCGTGGCTGTTGGCGTTTCCACCCGATTCCCGCCTTTACCGGACAATTCCCTTGAACTGGCATTCTATATGATGGATGGTAATGAGCCCATTGACATCGCCACGCAACGTTTAACAGCGGCTGATCTATCACTCTTGGTACTGATTGATTATTCGGTGTTGACGCCAGTGGTTTTTCCCAATCACTCATGTGCAGGGAAGGAAATCGGTATTGCCATTCGATCGATTGGGCCGGCTGGCGGATTCTGGGATCTGGATAACGTGCGTGTGCAGGAGCTGCAGGCCGTGAATGTGGATGTGCAGAATGCCTCATTCGAGTTGCCACTTGTTGATTCGTTGGCGTTTCCAGCGCTGCCTTTTGTCGATCTTTGGCAGGAATGGGATAATGATCTGGAAGCCAGCGCCAATACTGGCGTTTTCCCAAATCCATCTCCAGAGTCACCCGGGAGTCTACTTCATGTGGATGGCGAACAACTGGCATTCTTAGGGTCTGAGCAGGGCAATGCGATTGAACAGGATCTCCTGTCTCAATACAGGCCCGGTATGAAGTATCAATTGACCGTGGGTGTGGGTATTTCCGGCATCTATCCGCCGTTGCCCGAGAATGCTCTGGAACTGGCTTATTACTATATGGATGGTAACGAGCCTGTGGATATTGTCAGTGAGACTGTGCCAGCGTCTGACTATGTCTCAACCGAGTTGCGTGATGTGACAGTTACGCTTCCTGCTGTGGAACCAAACGATGCGTGGGCCGGTTCTGCCATGGGCGTGGCTATTCGATCTGTAGGGCCTGCCAGTGGTTTTTGGGATGTTGATAATGTCCGTGTGACTGAATTGCTGCCTTCGCTGCATGCCATTGACAATGACTCTTTTGAAGGGCCAGCCCTGGATCCTAATGCGTTTGGCGTCTTGCCATTTGTAGATAGCTGGACAGAATATGATCAGGATGTCCTGGGCAGCACCAACACCGGCGTGTTTCTCAATACACCGATGGAGGCTGACAACCACGTGATTAATGCTCATGGCCTTCAGCTTGCCTATCTGGGGTCTGAACAGGGCAATGCACTGGAACAGGAGCTCGCTGTTTCTTACGAAGCGGGCTACGGCTATCGGTTGACAGTGGCCGTGGGGGTGTCCAGCCAATTTGCCCCCTTCCAGGATAATAGGCTTGAGCTGGTCATGTACTATCACGACGGCAACGAGCCAGTGACTGTGGCCAGTGAATCGGTGCCAGTTGCAGGCATGTCGTCTACTCAACTGAAGGATGTATCTGTGTATGTCCCCACTGTCCAGCCTGATCAAGACTGGGCCGGTTATCCCATAGGTCTGGCCTTGCGTTCTTGGGGACCTGCAGGCGGCTTCTGGGATTTGGATTCTGTCCGGCTGGGTATACACGGGCAAGAAATCCTGCACATGGAGTGACCTTTCTATGGAAAAATTTGGTCGTGCCTATAAACGATCGCAGGCAGTTCCCGGTCAGGGATTTACCCTGATCGAACTGCTCGTGGTGATTGCGATTATGTCATTGTTGACGGCGATCTTAATACCCGTATTGTCTCAAGTCAAACAACAGGCAAGACGCACTGTGTGTGCCTCAAATCTACGGCAAACTGGCATGGCGATTCACCTGTATGCCCAGGATTTTGACGATCGCATCCCCTTTGGTCCCAAAGGGCGACCCGTGACGGGTTCCAATTTTTACACAGTGACAGGTAATGTGACCAGTCTGCTGTCTCTTGAAGACGGAGCCCCGATAGGATTGGGGCTTTTGCTCAAAAACTATCTTGTCAGACAGCCCATGGTGTTGTTCTGCCCAGGTGCGGATCAACCTTCTGAAGCCAAAGATCAGCTTGCCCGTGTGGGTACGTTTCAAGCGCAGAGTGACTACTACTATCGACATGCTTCTGTGGCCAAATTGAGTGGTGATCCGGGGTCATTCCATATTTTGCTTAGTCATCTGGGGCGAAATCGAAATGGGCACCCGATCACAGCGCTGGTCAGTGACGTGCAGTTTCAGGCTCATGAATCACTCGCCGCATTTCAAGTCAAGACTCGAACCAGTCATCAAGAGGCACATAGCAACATCTTGTTTGCCGATGGTCATGTGACTACAGTGTCCAACGAGGACAAGGTTGTCACGGTGGACATCGGTTTTCTTCCGTACGATGCATTGGACCGTATTCTGGCTATGTTTGAATGGGTTGATGAGAATCCTTAGAGTGTCGAAAAACACAACTTCTATGTTTTTGAACCCAGTGTTGTTTTCAAAATGAGGATTTATTTGGCAAATTTCCTGTCTGTGGTGTCAAACTTTGGACTTTGAAGTTGAAATCTCCGTAAAAAACAAGGTATGATTCCTTGCATGAAACCTATTTATTTAGCTGAAAGAACGTCACGTATTGATGCCAGCGGGATCCGCAAGGTCTTTGCCTTGGCTTCTGAAATGGATAATCCTGTCAATTTTTCGATTGGTCAGCCCGATTTTGATGTGCCCGATGCCCTGAAAAGGGAGGCGATTAAGGCCATTGAGTCGGGTTTTAACCGATATTCTCAAACAGCCGGTATTGAGGCTCTGAAAACCAAAATTCAGGGCAAGCTTCAGCATGAGATCCAATGGGACGATTCCGATGTCTTGATTACCAGTGGGGTGAGCGGGGCACTGCTCCTGGCATTTATGGCCCTGATCAATCCAGGCGACGAGGTGATTTTGCCTGATCCGTATTTTGTGATCTACAAGCATCTGGTCAATCTATTGGGCGGAAAATGCGTGTACGTGGATAGTTATCCAGACTTCCGGTTACCAGTAGAGGGGATTCGACAGAGCATCACCGAAAAAACCAAGTTAATCATTGCTAATTCCCCGTGCAATCCCACAGGTATGGTGTACTCAAGGCAAGAACTGGAAGCCCTGGCCAAGGTGGCGGGAGAACATGACCTGATCGTCATGAGCGACGAAATCTACGGGCAGTTCTGTTATGACGGCGAATATACCAGTATGGCACAGTGCTACGACAAGACGCTATTGTTGCGTGGATTCAGTAAGGCGTACGCCATGACAGGTTGGCGTTTGGGGTATGCAGCAGTCCAGCCATGTCTTCAGCCATTGCTCGAAGAAATGACAAAAATCCAGCAGTACACCTTTGTGTGCGCCCCTACACCCTTTCAATCGGCGGCTGTGGCCGCCCTGGATTATGATGTGTCTCCGTTTGTTGCCCAATACAAGCAAAAGCGTGACCTGCTGCTTTCCGAATTATCAGGCCCATTTGAGCTGGCTACGCCAGGCGGTGCATTTTATGCGTTTGTAAAGAGTCCTCAAGCCGGCGCCACTGAATTTGTAAAAAAGGCCATTGCCAGTAATGTGTTGGTTATCCCTGGCAATGTATTCAGTGAGCAGGATACGCATTTCCGGATCAGCTACGCCACCACAGAGGCAGAGATCAAACGGGGTTGTGACCTGCTCAGATCAGTGTTTACATAGGCCTGACTGGACTGTACAATCTTAGGTATGGAACGAACCCAGCGAATCTACCCATGGATATTTGTGCTTTGTGTGCTGTTTGGCATGTTGAGTTGGCATGTAAACGCCCAGTCCGAAGCGGCCCCTGATAAACTGACCAAAGCGGCCGTCATCACCTGCACAAAAATGATTGACGACGGTCTGTTTCAGTCGTTAAAACGACGTATTGAATTGGCCCTGGAGGGTGGGGCGGACATTCTAGTTTTTGAGATCAGTACCTATGGCGGTCTGGTCAAATCCGGGGACGATATATCAAAGCTCCTGTTGGACACGAGCCATCGGGCCCACACCATTGCCTACGTCAAGACCGAAGCCATTTCAGCGGGGGCTATGATTGCCGTGGCCTGCCAGGACATAATCATGAGGGAACATACCACTCTGGGTGATTGTGCACCCATAGTCATGGGCGGCACACTAGAAGGGGTGGAGCGAGAAAAAACAGAGAGTTTTATCCGTGCCATTTTCCAAAAGGCGGCCAAGGCAAACAACTACCCTGAGGCGCTGCTCAGGGCCATGGTATCCATGAAACTCGAAGTCTATCAGGTCAAGAATACGCAGACCGATCAATTCGAGTATTTTGATAGCAATGATCTGCCGACGGACCCCAACACCTATGACGTTGAGAATCGAAAAGTGGTTGTCAAGGATGATGAATTACTGACCGTGGATGCAGAAACAGCCTTGTCATATGGCATTGCTCGAGCCGTGGTCAAGGATCATGCAGAGTTACTATCTTTCATTGAAACTCGGGACGATGTCACCTTCGAAAGACCATCACCCGTTTTTAAACCCAATTGGTCCGAGCAGATGGTTAGAACTGTCAATCATCCCTCGGTCATGGGGATTCTCGTAACGATCGCCTTACTGGGCTTGTACATGGAATTCAGTAGCCCGGGATTGGGCCTGCCTGGATTGGCCGCTGTGATTTGTTTTGTCATACTGATTGGCAGCAAATATTTGGTGGGCCTGGCCAATTGGATTGAGATTGTCGTGTTTGTACTGGGCATTTTGCTTCTGCTCATTGAAGTTTTTGTGATTCCGGGATTTGGTATCGCGGGTATTGCTGGGATTATATGCATGATTACTGGCGCATTTGGTATGCTCTTGCGCAATGGGATCAATGAAATACCTTGGCCTCAGAATGAAATGGATTGGCAGACCCTTCAGCAGGGCGTGTACGGTCTGGGTCTCGGCCTCGCTGGTTTCTTTATATTGGCGGCCCTATTTGCGCGATACATGCCTCAGATTGGCTTGTTAAGTGGTTTGATCTTGGTGCCCAAGGCACTGGGGACAGAGACTTTAGCGTCTGACCTCTCAAAGAATAATGGTCTCACTCTGAGCGTCGGGGATGTGGGTGTGGCTGTCACGCCGTTGCATCCCACGGGACGTGTCCGTTTTGCAGACAAGCTCATAGACTGTGTCACACAGGGTGATCTTGTGAAACCTGAGGCGCGTGTTGAAATTATGAGTATTCATGGCAATCGTATCGTGGTCAAACCCCTGGAGTAATTTGTATGGATGGAGCATTGATATTTGCCGTTTTTCTTGTCCTCATGTGCGCGGCGTTGCTCGTGGCCGAGGTGTTTGTGCCCAGCGGGGGGTTTCTTACTGTATTTTCCATCGCTTGCCTGGCAGGGGGGATCACCCTCTTTTTCCAGCACAGCGTTTTTACGGGATGGGTCGGTGTGGGCGTGTCAGTTGTGTTGGTTCCGACCAGTTTGTTTTTTGCCTACAAGCTCTTCCCAAAGACGAAGTTTGGCAAAACAGTCACACTCAAACCGCCAGATCGGACCGCAGGTGATGCGATCCCCGACACGGACAAACTTCAAGCTTTGGTGGGAGAACTGGGCATTGTAAAGAGCCCATTGCACCCTATCGGCGTATGTGATTTTTCCGGGCACAGGGTTGAATGTGTGGCAGAAACCGGGTATGTTGACGTTGGTGCCACGGTCAAAGTGATTCATAGTCAAGGGACTCAGTTAACAGTTCGCGTGGTTGCGTCACCGTAATACCACCTAAAGAAAGGATTACCCATATGATGTCCATTTTAGCACAGCAAGTAGTACAACAAGGCTTTGATTTTTCTGGCAAACTCGGGTGGGCCATTTTTCTCATTGTGACAGTGATTATACTGGTGATGATCTTTCTGTTCACCAAATTTTTTAGACTATGGTTGCAGGCCAAGTTGTCGCGTGCTGATGTCAAATTCCTGGAACTTATTGGCATGTCACTACGAAACGTGGATATTCGTACCATTGTGATCAGCAAAATCACGGCGATTCAGGCCGGTATTGATCTGAGTACGCAAGAACTTGAAAGCCATTATCTGGCAGGGGGGCACGTCCCCAATGTCACAAGGGCGTTGATTGCTGCGACGCGTGCCAATATCGAACTGTCCTGGAAAACGGCGACAGCCATTGACCTGGCAGGCCGTGACATCCTGGAGGCTGTTCAAACGAGCGTGAATCCCAAGGTGATTGATTGTCCTGATCCTGAAAAGGGTCGTGGCACTGTGGATGCTGTGGCCCAGGATGGCATTCAGGTCAAGGCAAAGGCCCGAGTGACTGTTAGAGCCAATATTGAACGCTTGATTGGTGGTGCCACGCAAGAAACGATTATTGCCCGCGTTGGAGAAGGCATTGTCACCACAATCGGAAGCGCAAAGTCCTATAAGTCGGTCCTTGAGAATCCGGATGAAATCTCCAAGTCCGTGCTGTCAAAAGGGTTGGACGCAGGTACGGCCTTTGAAATTCTGTCTATCGATATTGCGGATGTAGACGTGGGTGACAACATTGGTGCCCAACTCCAGGCCAAGCAGGCTGAAGCAGACATGCGACGTGCCAAGGCTGAAGCTGAGAAACGTCGCGCTATGGCTGTGGCTCGTGAACAGGAAATGCGTGCCTTGGTGGTCGAGAATGAGTCAAAAGTACCACTGGCCCTTGCCGATGCATTCAAGAAAGGGCATCTTGGTGTCATGGATTATTATCGTATGCAGAATATAAATGCTGACACCAACATGCGTGAAACCATTGCCAAACCCAAGAAAAAAGACAAGGATTAGGCCAGCGTCATGATTGACTATACGGGCTATTACGGCATTCTAGCCGCTAGTGATAATGGTATCACACAGATAATATTCTTTGTGATCATCATGGCCATGGGTTTGATTGGCAATATCACAAAGGCTGCAAAGGCCAAAAAACAAAGCGGCCATACAGGCAAAAATCGACTTGAACGCAAGCCGTCAGGTCAACGGTTGAATGCTCATAAATCGGCTCAGAAGCCTAACCTTGGCAAAAAGCAAGCCACGTCAAAATACTATGCACCGGGAGGATTTGCTGAGGTACTTAAGGATGAAGCACTGGAAGAAACTCTAAAAAAGCGTTCCAAAAGGGCGTCAGAATTCAACCTCGGCGAAGGACAACAACCCCAGGCAATCAAGGACATTGAAAGCACAGAGGTTATGCGCCATGAGCTTGAAAGCATGGGCCATCTGGAAAGTCTCGAACCTGAAACATCCTTTGAGGAGGATAATGTTGCTGAAACTGTGCTGTCATTGAATACGTCTGAAGATTTGGCGAAGGCTGTTTTGTACGCAGAGATTATTGGCAAACCCGTGGCGTTGCGAGGTTCTGTTCTTGATAAGTGACAAGCGTTAAGCCAAACACACACATGTGGGTTATCCTTTTATTCACCTGCATGAGGCATCCCCGTGTGGTGTATATGTGTGTATGCAGCTATTTTCCATTCCTAAACGAAAAACATGACGATCCGATAAAAGAACCCCCAAATAAGGCCTAAAACCAATACCACATCCAAGGTCCCATAAGGTATGTTATGTTTCATTGGGTTGCTAGGGCGGTTAAACTCAGTAAGTTGCAAAAAAATGGAGCTTTGAATGAAGCTCTCATTGTTAAGCCGGAGGTTTTCCGTTTGTGTTTGTTGTGTGTCGTCGTTGACTGAGAAGAAACATACCCATCATACCCCCATTGCCGCACCCGCAGATTTCATCTGCTTGCGGGTGGGTTTCATTTTGCACTGGAAATTGTCTTAGCCCAATGGATTTTGCATTCCAAGTAACGTTTCTTGAAGGCTGTCCCATGTAATGTCCGTATGTTCAACAACACCGATGCTTTCAAGCACCGTAGAAATGACCTGCGAATAGTCATTTGAGATTTCTTGCTGACTCTGCAAGTGGGATAGATTCATCATGGCGCCGGCAAACTTAGCGTGATTCCAATATAAGACAGCTGTTTGATAGTTGAGTGCCAAGGTTTCCTTATTGGGGTGTATGCCGCAGGTTAGCTCTCTTAAAGCATCCTCGTGCTTGCCCATGTTGAACAAACAGAGCACGCTTTTGGCACGGGCTCGCCAGTATGATTCGTTGAGGGATGTGGCTTTTTCAAATGAAAGAAGCGCTTTATCCGGACTTTGTGTGGAAACCTCCAACAGCCCCCTGTGGAAGTATGAAATTGGATTGTTCGGCTGTGCTGCGATTTGGCAGTTTAGTGCATCAAATACCATACTTTCATTCGGTTCAAGATCCAGTATACCGTTGTGACAATGCTCAGAATACACCACGGTGGACATGATTTTGGCGATTTCAGTAAAGAGTAATGTACTGTTGGGCCAGATCATGGCGGCCGATTCCATGGCTTGCAAGGCACCGGATTGATCCTGTTTCATCTTTCGACAGGCGGCTATGCCCAAGTATGAATCGAGCAATTGCTCATTGATGTCCATGGCTCTTAAATACACATCCATGGCCGGTAAAAGCTGGTCAGATCTAGCATACAGGGTACCCAGTTTTATGGCGGCATCCAGGCAGATGGGACTGCTTTGCATGGCTTGTTTGTACGCGGCGATTGCCTCTGATGTGGCGCCAAGCCTTGCCAGCAGATCACCCTTCTTGGACCAGAGTTCTGGCATGCCAGGTGTGTCATCCAATTTTTCATCAATATAATCAATGGCTTCTGTATAATCCTCTTCCGCAATCTTTTGATATAAAACAGGATCATTGAATGATGTGCCATCGGGGAGCATGAGGATCGCGGTGTTGAACACCTCTTCGGCATGCTGATAGTCGCATGCGGCTATAGAGAGGTAGCCCAATATGTTTTGAACGGACAGATCTTCCGGATGTAATTGCCTAAGCAGCGTGTATTGCTCAATGGCCGATTCAAAACGCCCCTGTCTGGCATATATGGCTGCCAGTCGTTGCAGTGGTAATTCAAGGTGCTGGCTGTATTTAAGACAGTCCTGGTAATACTGAGCAGCTTCTTGATCCTGAGACAACCGTTCGTAACAATGCCCCAGGCCGTAGGCTGCCAGGGTGTTGGCAGGTTGCAGTTGGTAAATTTCCTTGAAAGCATCCAGTGCCAATGTGACATCGCCCTGGTACAGATGACAGGCAGCATTGATCATGTGCCCGTAAACACATTTGGGATGGGTAAAAAGATAAAGACGCAAAGGCTCTTCCAAGCGACCAAATTGTTTCTCTGCCAGGCAAGTGACACATTGTCGAAGATCAGGTTCAATGTCCCTTTCTTGATCTGTGGCAATTTGGCTATTTTCGAGCCATTGCGTGACCATGTCTGCTACATCAAGGGATACCCCCCTGCCAAATACTTGCAGTACCTGATTCATAAGCTATTCATCACCCTATTCGTTCGATGTGTTTATTTTTCTCCGAAGCCAGATCGCAGTCATTTGAACATATTAGTGACTGCTGTTTGGGTATCGGCGAATCACGACAGGGAATTAATGGGGTGTCAAGGTTTTCGAGGCTTGAATGTAACCTTTTCCAATATCGCCTTTGGAAAAGGTTGCTTTGTAGCAGTCAGTGAGGTTGTACGGACGGGTTATCGGAGGGCTCAAACGGTATCAAATCAGTGCTGAGCTGCATTCTCGATTTCACTGAGATAGGCCAGTGTGCGTTCAAGTTTGTCGCTGAGGTGTTTGAGTTTGAGCATCGTACGTACACGGGCCAAAAGTTCAAGTTTGTTGACGGGTTTGCTCACAAAATCATCCGTACCAGAGTCAATGCCTCGTTCGATATCTCCAAACTCATTCAGGGCAGTGACCATAATAACGGGGATAGCACAGGTCTTTGGGTCATTCTTAAGTCGCTTGCATACTTCAAACCCGCTCATTTTTGGCATCATGATGTCCAGTAGGAGCAAATCGGGCTGATGCCGTGCTACCATGTCCAGTGCTTCGGGGCCATCGTAGGCTGCAATTGTCCTGCACTCGATGTCTTCGAGGTAAGCCTGAAGCAATTCGAGGTTCTGAATATTGTCATCCACGATAAGGATCACGGGTATTTTGATATTTTCTGAAGCAACCTGTTGATCAACCATTTTTTCTTCCAAAAAACCGCATTGTGGGCATTTATGAGTCCAAGGTATACGCGAAATTGTGTGATTTGGCAATAGGAATGTTGGGGGCAGGCAAAACCTTGCTTCAGTCTGAAGAGTCACAATGGGCTTCAATATACTGGCGTACTTGAGGTTTTATATAGAGTTCCTCAATGTTTATTGCCTGCCCGACCGCTTCTGCGCATGCATCTGAATTGTCTTGAGCGCCTGTGTCTGAGTCCAAGAACATAATAGAACGCCCCCGCACAGTACAAAGTCCCCCCCGCTGACCTGACAAAGGCTCATCACGGACCTGGATGCCGTTCGTTTCCAAAATGCTGACCAATTCTTCGAGGATTTTCTGTTGATTCATAGCGCCCCACTTTGGTCGTTTTTATTGCGCGAGATAATTCAAGTATTGACTCTGGCATGGTCGATAGAACAATAAAATGGCTGCTATTATAAGTCGAAACCGCAGCATTGAGTTGGATTTTATACTGTGAGGTGACCATTGGCAAGTGTTATTCAGAAGCGTCTTTCACTGCATAAACGTGTTAAAGACCATGACCGGGAAAACCAGGCCCTCCAATCTCAATTATGTCGCATTCAACCTCTGGCCAATATCGGATCCGCCAGTTGTATGATCGCTCACGAGATTAATAATATCCTCACCCCCTTTGGAAGTTACGCCGAGTTGGCCCTGAAGCATTTTGATGACAAAGCATTGGTTAAAAAGGCATTAGAGAAAGCTTCGCTAAATTGCCAGCGAGCCACCAAGGTCATGGGCAGCATGCTGGCCCTGGCTAATGGTGATACGCAGAAAAAGGAAACCGTGCTATTGGCCGGACTCATTGAAGATGTCTTCACATGCCTGTGCCGTGATTTCAGCAAGGACCGTATCCAAATGGTAATCGACATTCCTGAAGACCTTGAAGTCCATGTCGTGGCAGTTCAAATTCAGCAGGTGCTTATGAATTTATCGCTGAATGCCAGAGAAGCTATGCTCGCTCGTGGTGGCACCCTGTCCCTGAAAGGGTATCACGAAGAGGACAGTACCATTATCGAGGTAGCTGACACAGGCGATGGCATTGCACCTGAAGCAATGAAGACGATTTTTGAAGCCTTTTACAGCACCAAGGATTCCTCGGAATCTGCAGAAGAATGTTTTGGCACAGGATTAGGTCTGGCCTTTTGCAGGCTGATCATCGACAAGCACCACGGCAGCATAGTTGTCAAAACCAAGCAGAATGAAGGCACCACATTCAAGATAAGCTTGCCCAAATCGCCCATTGCGAGTCCCTCTTAATATGATCGTGTTGGTGTCTCAGAGTCTGGTTCCGTTGTCTGTGCTCCTGGTACTATTATTGGCTTCCGCCTTCTTTTCAGGGTCTGAAACGGCCTTCTTCAATTTGTCACGTCACCAAACCAGGTTTTTTCAAGAGTCTTCAAAGAAACTTCATGTCCTGGTTTTTGGTTTGCTCAAACGGCCTGCTTTGCTCCTTAATTGTCTTCTCTTTGGTAATACGATTGTCAATGTGTTGTACTTTGCAGTCAGCAGCACGTTGGTCATTCAATTCAAAATCGAAGGGTATATGGTTCTTTCTGGCGTTTGTGCCGTGGCAAGTCTTTTTGCGCTGATTCTTATGGGGGAAATCGTCCCCAAGTCTCTGGCCTATAACAATGCCCACGCCATATGCGTAGTGGCTGTGTTGCCAGCTTATTTTTGTGTACGGCTGTTTTCACCTCTGCAATTTGTTATTGATTCCTGTATTCTTGAACCCTATTTGAGAATCGTGATCGGTACATCCAGGCATCCCAAGGCCGTCACCACAAGTCAATTCAAGTCACTCATTGAAGCCAGTCGAAAGCAAGGTGCGATCAGCGCTGATGAAAATCGTCTTCTTGCTGAGGTGGTCGAAATGGGATATCTCAAGGTCCGTCATATTATGACCCCGCGCGTTGACATGGTGGCCTGTTCAGTCCAGGACACGTCCGAGACGGCCCGTATGCTGATGCGGAAAAGCCACTTGCATGAATTGCCTGTTTTTGTACAGACTATGGATAATGTGGTGGGTCGGGTTCAAATACGTCAACTGCTGCTGAAACCAGACGTTTCTTTGGATCGACTTGTCCAAAAGGTACATTTCGTGCCGGAGCAAAAAACGGTTGAATCATTGCTTCAGTTTTTTCATAGAAGTCATTCGGATTTTGCCATGGTGGTTGATGAGTACGGGGGCATTGCAGGGACAGTACGTTTAACTGACATTGCTGAACAGGTGCTCGGACTGACGGATTCTGAGACCCAGACTGATACGATTGAGCAGGTTGGGCCGTTTGAATACAGGTTAGCAGGAAGTTATTCCGTTCATGACTGGGCAGATCTGTTTGGTATTGAATTGTCAGAGACCCAACTGTCCACATTGGGCGGCATGGTAACCTCCATGCTCGGAAAAATTCCCACATGCGGAGATCAAATCACGATCCACAGTTTGACCTTTACTGTAGAATCCATGCACAAGCATCGGATCAGAACCTTGCGATTGTCATTTAATAGGCTCGATACGCAATGATCAGTTCTATTTTTTATGTATTGGCAACATTTTTTGGTGCGGCCACCTTGGCAGCTTTGTTTTCGGGTTCAGAAACCGGCCTGTACCAGATTAGTCCGCTTCGGATACGCCTGGGACTTCAAGCCGGGCATTTGCCCTATAAGGCCATGGCTCGCCTTATGCATGATCGAACAGCGCTACTTTTTTCTATGCTTATCGGCACCAACATCACGCAGTATCTTGCGACCAGCGTTGTGACCCGTGCTTTTCTAAACTATGAACAAACTGCGCATACTGCCGAGCTTTTGACTACCGTCATTTCTGCGCCCATTTTGTTCATTTTCTCTGAATTAATCCCAAAGAATGTGTTCTATTATCGTGCCGATGTGCTCATGCCTTTGGTTGCCAATATTCTGTACCTGTTTCACACCTGTTTCACATACTGCGGTATTGTCCCTTTACTGAGAAAACTGTCCTATCTAATGGCCCGATTCACAGGCCTCGAATCTTCCGCAAAATCAACAAGTTCAGCTTCGCAACGCCATAGGATGGAAGCCATTATTCGCGATACACATGATGAAGGCCTGCTCACACATGTTCAAACGGATATCATTGGTCGCATAATTGGCAACCCCCCTATTCGCGTGCGTTCGGTCATGACCCCATTTTCAGAAGAAGACACATTGAGCGTCCAGACCTCTCTTGAGACGCTTTGGGGGTGTTTGAACAGGTCTGAAAAATCTCATTATTTGGTGATGGAGCCATCCTCCAATCGGTGCATTGGTTTTGTCTACATCTATGATGTTCTCATGAACGGCAACCAGGGAGGAGCAATGCATGAGTTTGTACAACCGGTGACTGTGCTGCCTCTGGACACACCAGTTATTGAAGCTGTAACACAAATGCAAACCAATAACAGTCATATCGCATTGGTGGCGAAGACCGAGCTATCAGAACAACCGCTTGGTGTGATCACGTTAAGCAGCTTGATTGATGAGATTTTGCTCTGTACTACGTAGATACCAATATGCTTTCAGTAATTAGGGTAAGCGTGAGGTTTTGCCTCGCTATAGTTGCGGTTTTTTCTTGGATAATATGAGTCGTTATTCTCTATATATATTTTTGATTCTGGGCGATATTATGGTTGGCAGACTACCTTGAAGCTCATTGATCTGTATCTTCGTGACACGGGTCAATGAGCGTTTCTTTTTTGCCTACCCCGCCAATTAGGCTCCTCTGAATGACGCGTGTTCTTTGGTTCCATCCTCACATGTGGCAAAACTTCGTTTTTTTATGAAATGACTCATTTCTGCCTGCGTCTACCCTTATGTAGCTGAAAAACAGCTTAGAAATGAATGTTTTGTTGTTGTTTCAATCGTTAAGGAGACAGGCAATGTTAGGAAAACTTATTAAAATCACACTTATTGTTGTTGTATGTGGTGCTCTTGTTGGCAGTCTGGTGTTTGGCGCAGATGTGATCAGCTATGTCAAATGTTCGGCCAATTCTGTGCAATTAGCCGTCAAAGATGCAGTGCCCATCGAATTTGAACTCAAACGAGCCGGGGATCTCCTGCAAGACATTATCCCTGAAATGCACGCCCAGATCAGGCTGATTGCTCAGGAAGAAGTTGAGGTGGCAGCACTCAAGGGAGAACTGGACACCAGCCAACAAATGCTGATATCTGAATCGAATCGTATCCAGACACTCAAAAATGCCTTGGAAGCCAAACAAGTGAGCTACCAGTTTGGAGCACGTGAGTTTTCACGCAGAGATGTTAAAGCAGATCTGGTGGCAAGATTTGAGCGGTACAAAGAGGCCGAATTGGTGATGGACAGTAAAGTACGCCTGTTGTCAACCCGCGAAAACTCTCTGAATGCTGCAATGGCCCTGCTTGAAAAGACCAAATCACAAAAACGACTTTTAACAGATAAAGTCAGCACATTGGAAGGCCGTTTCCGTGTCGCCAAAGCTCAAGCAGTTGGATCAACACATCTCAAGTTGGACAGTAGCAAGTTGGCCCAGGCCGAAAAGCTCATCCGCCAGATTAACAAACGTCTGGACGTGGCTGAACGTGTTCTGGCCCACGAAAGCCGATTTGTTCAAACCATCCCAGTGGATGTCATTCAGGAAAAGGATTTGCTGGCTCAAATCGATGAGCACTTCAATCCAGTAGAGACTTCCTCAGAAGAACTGGCCCTGGCTGAAGTCACGACCGGCGACTCTCTGTAAGACTTGATTGTAAAACGTGACATCTCGTGTTACCATGGAATGGCACTAACTGCTGAACAAAAAGCAACATACGAGGTAAGCCCGTGTTGATTCTGAAACTAAAACAAGCTGATCTGGCCTTAAACGACGGACGTCTGGACGAAGCCTTTAATTTGCTTCAAACAGAGTCAGTAAAGCAACACCGTCGTGGCCAGATCTTGGTTGGGAAGCTGGCCAGGGCGCTGGGAGAACGGGGCCAAGCCCATTTAGCGGCTGATAGACTTCAAGAAGCCCTGGCTGACTGTCACAAAGCCGATAAGCTGAGTGGCAATTTGGATCTTGTGGCAACCCTCAGAAAAGCGGCATGCGCGGCCATCCAGTCGCGGCAAGAACAAAGCGAAAAACGTCAGGCTCATGTGGCCATGGCTCAACGACAACTGGACCAAGGTCGATTGTCGGTGGGCGAAAAGATTCTTGAGAAAACTGACAGCCATTATGTGCAGGCTGAACTACTCAAAGATCAGGCCACGGCCAAGCGTTTGGAAATCGATTCATTAGTTTCCAAAGCCCAAATTGCCCTGGATCAGAAGGATCTCGAGAGCGCCCTGGCTATTGTCACGCCTGTGATACATTGTGCTTTGAATCATGCTGAACTGGGGGCTTTATTGACCCAGGTTAAACAGCAAATCATTGCGGCCGTTGAAGAACACTTGAATGAAGGTCGGGTGGATTTGGCAGATGATTTACTTGTGCGAATCGGCGTGCTGCCAGATGCAGGTAGCCAGATACAAGCCTTGAATCAGGCCGTCTCTTTTTGCAAACAAGCGGCCGCTTCAATGCAGGCTGGACAGGTGATCGAGGCGGGCGAGATACTGAGAAAACTCAGGTTGATTCTGCCAAAAGCCAGCTGGTTAAAAACCGCTGTGCAGCACGCTCATGAAGCTCAGCAGGCCCTGGATGACTTACGCACTGGGCCACTGAGTTTAATCGTATTTGAGCCCAGCACGCCCTGTCCCGAGCCCACAAAAAAAACACCACTTTCTCATAAAACTCCGATGGATTTTCCAAAGCCAGTTAAATTGCCCGATCATCGACCCATTTTAGGCACGTTTGTGCTTCAAATCGATGGCGTGGGCAGCTTTTATGTGATGTCACAAAACTCGGTTTGTGTGGGCCCGATCAGTTCATCCACGCCTCCGGATTTGCCTTTGATGACTCAGCCGCATGTCCCCTCTGTTGATCTGATGCGTGAGGATGGGGACTACTTGATTCGTAGTACCGGGCCTGTGCAAATTAACGGTGCGACAGTGATGCAGAAATGTCTGACTGATGGTGATCGTATTCAATTGTCCGACAAGTGTCGCTTGAAATTCAACTTGCCCAATGCGGCCAGTACTTCGGCCACGCTGGTGTTGTCTGGTACGCGTATGTCTCGCCCTGACATCAATTATTGCATCCTTATAGATCGAGAAATCTTGATTGGTCCAGGGTGTAACAATCATATTCGATCCGACCGCCTGGATCACACCCTTGCATTGATGCTTAACCAAGGTCAATTAACGGTAAAGAATGCCAGCCAATTAATGGTGAACCACAAATCAGTGAAGGCAATGGATGCGTTACCCTTAAACACATCGATCACTGTGGATGGCTTGACTTTGGTGATCACGGATGCCAAGGCCTAACTGTAAGGTTTGAGAGAGAAGGAAGAGAAGACCATGCACGAATATAGATATAAATATGGAGACAAGCCGTTGGAGGGGTATACCATCCAACGGGCAGCCGGACGGGGTGGGTTTGGCGAGGTCTATTATGCGATCAGCGATAGCGGACGCCAGGTGGCACTCAAAACCGTGCAAAACCATGAGCAGATTGAGCTTCGTGGCATAAAACAGTGCATGAATCTCAAGAGCCCTCATCTGGTGACTATTTTTGACGTCAAGCATAATGCTCAGGGCAGTCCATTTGTCATTATGGAATATGTGTCTGGCATGTCTCTTCGGGACCTTCTCAATGAATCCCCTGGCGGCCTTGGCACGCAAAAGTCAGCCTTCTTCCTGAGAGAGATTGCCAAGGGGCTGTCTCATCTTCACGAGTGTGGTATCGTACACAGGGATCTCAAGCCCAGCAATATCTTCTATGAAAATGGCTATGTCAAGATAAACGATTATGGCCTGACAAAAGCCATCACTGCCTCACGGCATAGCGGTCAAACGATCACAGTGGGCACCGTACATTACATGGCCCCCGAAATCGGGGAAGGTAAATATGACCTCAGCATCGACATCTACGCCATGGGCATTTTGCTCTATGAAATGCTGACAGGCGATGTGCCCTTCTTCGGCGCCAGCCCCACTGAAGTGTTGATGAAACACCTGTCGCAGGAACCTGATCTTAGCAACATTGACTCAACCTTTGCGCGAGTCATAAAAAAGGCCCTGGCCAAAGATCCCAAAGACCGCTACAAAACGGTTCAGGAGATGGTCGAAGATGTATTTGGCACCGAACATGTGAGACATAGCGTCTCTCAATTCTCCCCGGAAAGTCTGTCTGTCATTGCCGATCATGTCGCACAAAAAGCTCAGGCTGCCCATGCTCAAGAAAAGAAAGCCAAGACGCCCCCACCGAATCCGGCCTGCGCAGGCGAGAATCTGTCTTCATTGGGCGAAAACATTGGGCGGCGAATAGGTGAAGCAGGCGATCGTCTGGCCGAAAAAATCGCCCAGGCAAGTTCGGGCACCAAAGGCAAATCTTCGCAGCAAATCCAGGACAGCATTGGGCGCGTGCAACGATATATCCTGGCGATTATTACTGTGGCTGTCATGTCAACAGGCGTCGGTGCATTGACCAATGACGCCGCTGGCATGGGATCGTTCATCATGATTCTGGGCGCCATTGCGGGTATTTCATTGATGCGTTGGCATTTTATCAGGGACGCCGAACCAGGCCAATGGCGGAATTGGTTTGCCGGTGGTTTGGGGATCTTTATAGGTGTTCTTTTGTCGGGTGGCTTTTTTCGAAATCATGCACAAAGCCTTATTATTCCAGCCATTGCATTATGTCTCGTAGATTGGTGGAAGCTCACAAAATCAAATCGGAAGGAACGCGTTATATGGGGCACTGCTATCGGCTCTGGACTGATAGGATTCTTTTTGGCAGGCTTCTTTGGCGGCAATCCAATTGCCAGTGCAGGGATTATTATTGGCACTATCCTGGGTATCCAAATCATCAGCCCTTTGGGACCTGCTGTGGCCGCCGCAGCCACAGATAAACAGGGCAAAACACACAACAGGATTCAGAAAGAATGGCATACATGTTGGCACAGCTTTGTGGATCGACGCCATGAACGTTCTCGGGTGTCGCAGATTGCCACTCCAGCCACAGAATCGCAGGGGAAAAATGCCCAATCGCCGTTGGCAGGCAGACAAAGGGTGCCATCATGGCTTAGAGGGGCGTTTTTGCTTGGCGTATTTTTGACACTGGGTATCAGCCTCTTTTCCTTTATTTCATTGGGGGCCATGCGTCTGGGTCAAGACGAACAAACCGCTTGTCTTTGTTTTGGCTTTGGAGGATTGGTCGCCTTTTTCAATTGCCTATGCTGGTCGTGTAAATCAACCTTTAAAAGCTGGTATCGATTCTTAGTCAAACCTGCGGTACAATTATTCCTGCTCATCATTGTGATCATAGCCTCCTGCTTTATGGGCAATAGCCATCTGGGCAATGACGAGCAGGCATTCGCTCTGTTTTTTATTATCTTCCCTGCCATTCTGTTTCTCGTGGTCCTGTTTACCCCTTCACGTCTGGTCGAGGAAATCACAGGACTCACACCAGTTGAAGATTTGTCAGCCAGTCGAGGGGGCAGTACATTGTCTCCTAAGAGTCGATTGGCTGCCTTGCTGTTCTGTTTGCTCCCCATAGCAGGCTGTCAAAGATTTTATGCTGGCAAGATCAAAACGGGACTCCTGTGGCTTTTCACGGCCGGTCTGTTTGGCATTGGACAATTTATTGATTTTATCCTGATTCTATCTGGCGGTTTTCGGGACGCCCAGGGCCGATTTATTTTCGACTGGAATCCAGGCGCCAATTCAAGACCTGTTTCTCCTTCGCCCAGACCGGTCAACACAGCTTCTGACCCGGCTCCAAACAGAGTGTCGCCTCCGCCCATGCCTGAAGCAGACTCTGGAGTTCAGAATGCATCTTCGCCAACGCCTTCATTACATGGATCATCATACGTATGGCAGGCCGTTGAGGAATTTAACCCCATTGGGCGTCTCCTGTCAGGCTTGGGTTTCGTACTATTGTTTGCAGCAACTATTGGGGGCCTGTTTTTTGCTTTCCATATTCCCTGGTTTGTGAGTGCTGGTTTTCCTGATCCGGAGATAGGAAAAGAACTGCAGGATTTTTTCGGCTATGCTGAATGGCCCAATCTGGTAGAAAGTCTGGGGATTACATTGTGTGTTTTGGTGTGCCTGACAAGTTTGGCCTTGATCATCACAGGACGACGAAAAGCCGGTGCCTTTCACATCATTCGAGCCATCGTAGGGGTGACTGCTCTGGTGGTTGGGCTTTTTGTCTTCTCAGAGATGATCCCAACCTATTATTTTAAAGCCCCGAGCACATATTCATTACCCTCGTATCAACAAGAGCGGAGAGATGAGTTCAGACAAATACTGGACAACAAGGAGACGGGGCGTGCTGTGGGTTATCTCGTAGACCATGTAGATATAGACATGGCAATCTTGGGGGCGAGTCTGACTGTCGTGTCTGTGATCACCATGGCCTGGCCCCAGAAACGTCAGAAAAAGCAAATTCATTCTATTGAAACGCAAACCGTTTAAGGATACGTATTATGCCCGGTTTTAAATTGATAATAATTGTCTTCATAGTGATGTTGGCAGTGTTCTTTTTCAAACGCGTGGGGAAAAAAGGCCTGATTCTGATTCCTGTGATTATACTTGGCATACCTCTCTTAGTTGTTACGGTATGGCACAGATCCGAGAATATATCACTATTATATGATCGCAACCCCGAGATTCTGGAGCAGGTTCAGGAGCAGTCTGCCATCTGGAGCGATGCCATTGATGATTATTTTGAAGCGGATCATTATGCCACCATGGCGGATGCTGCAGAGTACCTGGCACACTTGGTGGTAAAAGAATCCAAGGATACCAAGCCGTCGACTCCCTGGGTGATCTATGGGCGTAATGCCATGGACAGCAGAACACTCAATGCATTTTCTGATGTGGTGCGCATGCAACTGAACCTGACAGATGTGCGAACTGAGATGGCCATGCCTGATTGGCGTCCGTCAGATTCAAATACCATTGAATGTGTCCTGGATATTCCCAAGGAGGACAATAGGACCACATCTGTGGTGAATGGTTTGCCCATTAATAACGGCACGGGCACGATTCGAGTTCGTATTGAAAATAATGCGTCGAGCCCCGTGATACGCACCGCAGAGTTTCGGCGTAAAAACTGGGTGAATACCCTCGCTGAGTTGCGAAATCAGAGCACATCTTCTCTCATGGTGGCACGTTCCAACAGCAGTTGCACGGATGAGACAGAGGCCCAGGATCAGGCCATGAGCCAAGCTGTGACCATGGTGCAAGATCTGTTGCGTAAGTCGAACCAGGACTACACGGTTCTGGATCAAGAGATCACTCTCACACCACAAGACCTTTTGGCGAACCTCCTTGTGGCAGATCAGTTTTCACAGAGTCTCCGAACCAGCACAACGAGGGTATGGCGCCATGCCGTGCTGCTGCATCTCGATCCCCAGAGGATGCAGAACCTGCTACACCAGAAAACTCGCCAAATTCAACGCCAACACAAGTCCTGGGCCAGGGATCTATCCTCTCTGGCAGCCCTTGCTTTGATCGTGCTAATCCTGTATATTTTCCTTAATGCCGCCACCAAAGGGTATTATGTCTGGTCATTGCGGGTTTTCGCACTGATCACTATTGTGGGAATCGTGGTGGTCTTGTTATTGGTCTAGGAAACAGGGCTATTATGGCTAATGTGTCACAAGCAGAGCAGGTATTGTTGGAGCAAATTCGTCTGGGTGAGGAACAGGCCTGGTCTCAACTGATTGATCGATATCAGGGCCGTCTCGAATCATTTGCCAGAGCTCGATTGGGGCAAAAACATGATTGCGATGATATCGTACAGGAGACCTTTATTGCCTTTTTGCGTGCCTTGCCCAAGTTTCGCGGTGATTGTAACCTGGAGACGTTTCTCTTCACTCTATTGCGCCGTAAAATCATTGACAGTTACCGACGCAAGGCCGCTCGTCACATTTGCCTGATTCAGGATGTATACAACAGCCATGCACCAGAAGAAGGCCCCTCAGATGCCTTGGATTGTTTTGAAGCCAATAGCCCGGCTGTAAGCTGGTATGCGAGAAATGAGGAGCAAACTGATCGTCAGCATGCCATCTTGGAACAGGCTCTGTATGATCTTGTCAATGGATACAAGAAACAGCTGAGTCTGGTTGAGCTTAAGGTGGTGGAGGCCGTTTTTTATGGCCATCTGTCCAATTCAGATACGGCTCAGTTGCTGGGCATAACAGCTAACCGTGTGGGCGTACTCAAACATCGTTGCATCAAACAAATTCGCTCTCATACGGATCAAACCCCTGTTCCGATTGACTCAGACAGCCTGATGTTTGAATCCATGCTGACTGACATCTGGCAAAGCAGTCGATTGAGTTGTCCTAAAAGAAGCACAGTGGGCGCCTTCCTGTTAGAGACCTTGGACAAGGACTGGCACGATTATGTCAATTTCCACCTTAATACCCTGGGCTGCCACTACTGCCGCGCCAATCTGGAAGACCTGAAGCGACAAAACGCTGAAAACAACAGCCCCAGCTCCCTACATGTGCGAATCATGGAATCGACCATTGGTTTTCTGAACAAACCCACATAGTTGGTTTGGCCCCACATTTTGTCAGCATTTGGAATTATCCTGGAAAAAGCGTTGTTTTTCTGCTATTTACTAGGAACTTTGTATAAACATGAAATTGACCTCATTATTCTATTGAATATCTAAATCTATGAAGTTTGCAATAGTCAGCGACATCCATTCGAATTTGGAAGCCCTGACCACGGTGCTTGATGACATAAAAAAACGTGGCATTGACACGATTTACTGTCTTGGCGATGTGGTCGGCTATGGGCCTAATCCCATTGAGTGCCTTGATTTAATCATCAAGACCACCAAGTGGTGTGTCCTGGGCAATCACGATTATGCCACCCTGTACGAACCCACAAATTTCAATTTCGGGGCGGAACAGGCCAGCTTTTGGACGAGAAACATTTTAGAGACGCGTGAAGATTCCAAGCAGAATAACAAGCGATGGGACTTTCTAGGGCATTTGCCCATGCGACATACCATTAAAATGCCACTGGCTTCAAGTGAGGCCACCATTGATTTTGTGCATGCCTCGCCCAGGCGGCCGATTAATGAATACATTTTCCCGGATGACGTGTATACAAATCCGGCCAAGGTAAAGACCCTGTTCGACAAGATTGAGCACCTTTGCTTTGTGGGGCATACGCATATGCCCGGCGTGTTCCTGGACGAACCCGATTTCTACCTGCCTGACGAGTTGGGGGGTGTGTACCCTATCGTTGCAGACGAAAAGGCTATTGTGAATATCGGATCTGTGGGGCAACCCCGCGATCGTGACAATCGCGCAAGTTATGCATTTGTCATGGACGAAAAGGTCCATTTCGTGCGTCTTGAATACGATTACAAAACCACCATGAAGAAGATCCTGGACACAGGTCTACTGGATGCATTTCATGCGGAGCGTCTTCAAGAAGGACGATAGGTGGTTTCAAATTTAGCATAAAAACGGAATTTTCTTTTACTCGGTGATCCCTATGAAAAAAGTGTTGATATTGGTGGGTTTGGGTTTTGTTGGCATATGTGGCTGGATGATATTTGATGCGCTCAATCAAGTATCTGCAAAAGAGAGTTTATTTCAGCCCTTGACACTGCTGCAACAAACCACCACCACTACGCCATCGGATGAGTTATCACCGGCTCAAGCGGTGCCCTCCCCCACTGTGGTAGCTGCCGCGCCGCTCACTCGGCTTAATGCCATAGGAGGCAAGATTCAATCTGTGCAATTGGGGTCTTCGGATGAAAACTCCCCATTTAAATATCAACTCGACCTTACTTCGACAGGGGCTGCTCTGAGAACAGCCACATTCAGTGAGTGGGACGATCGAGCACGCCAAGACCCTCAACCGCTACCCTTTCTGAAGCCGGCGACTGTTGGTGGGGAACAACAAGTCCTGTCTCTGGCCAGCCAGGCCCTTCTGTTGTACAACTATGATCAGAAGCTTTCGCTGGACCAATTGGCCTGGAAACTGACCGAATCCAGCACTGAACCCAACAGTCCGCAAACAGTCCAATTCGAAGCCGCGATCACGACAGAGGATAATAAAACAGCTCTGCTCGTTCGCAAAACCTACAGAGTTTCGCCCGACACCTATCTGTTTGAGGTCAAAATTGAGATCATCAATCAGACGTCTGACACCCAGAGGGTCGCCATGAATCTGAGTGGGCCTGTGGGACTGGCTCAAGAAGGCTTCAGGCAGGACATGCGCAATACCGTGGCTCTGTATAAGAAGCCCGATGGTGAGTTTTCCCGTGTAGCACCCAAATCACTCTACAAAGCCGATGCTGAGGCACGCAAGCTTGCCCCAGAGAATGCGGAAGCCTCTCTCCTCTGGGTGGCTGCGATCAACAAATACTTTGCAGCGATTGTGGTGCCGCAGCCCGATTCTGAGACGGACAGTACGCAGTGGCTTGGGGGACATACAGGCCTTTATTTTAATCCAGACGGCGTCAAGAAACCTAATGGCGATGAAACCATTGGTCTCAATCTGAGTACCACGATGGTTTCTCTGGCACCCAATGCCCAGAAAACCTATGCCATGCAGGTCTATCTTGGCCCCAAAGACAAAAACCTCTTTGACAAGAATGAGACCTACACCAATCTCGGCTTCGTCCATACGATTAGCTTTATGGGCTGCTGCTGCCCACAGAGTGTGATCTATCCCATGGCCTTTGGTATCCTTTGGCTGATGAAGGCTATGTTCTCGGTCATTGGCAATTATGGCATTGTCATCATTCTTCTTGTGTTGGTCATGCGGTTGATTTTGCATCCCGTGACAAAGAAGAGCCAGATCTCTATGCACAAGATGAGCAAACTGGCGCCACGTGCTGAAGAGATCAAAAAGAAATATGCCAACAACAAGGCGGAAATGAATCGCCAGATGATGCTGCTCTACAAGGAACAAGGTGCCTCACCGATTATGGGTTTTTTGCCGATGATGATTCAGATGCCTGTGTGGATTTCCCTGTGGAGTGCCATTAACGCGAGCGTTGACCTGCGTGGCCAGGGTTTGCTGCCTTTCTGGATTACTGACCTCTCCGTGCCGGACCAGCTTTTCCCATTCTTCGGCTTCAATGTTCCGTTCCTTGGCGAGTACTTCAACCTGCTGCCCCTTCTGATGGGCGTGGCCTTTTATCTGCAGCAAAAACTGATGCCTTCACAGGCCAATGCGGGTGCCAATCCACAAATGGCACAGCAACAGAAGATGATGGCTATCATGATGCCTATTATGTTCCCAATTATGCTGTATAAGGTCCCCTCTGGTGTCAATCTGTACATCATGACCAGTACGGCCTTGGGTGTACTGGAGCAACATGTGGTGCGCAAACATATCAAGGAAAAAGAATCCCTTGAAAACAAGGGGCTCGTGTCTGTTACCAGCAAGACCGGCGGCAAGGTCAAAAAGAAGAAACCCAAACCCATGTTCAAGCAGTTTAAGTAGGGGGCTAGGCTGAAGGCCCAAGGTTGAAGGCTGAAGTTTTGGCTGACAGCTGATGGCTGAGAGCTGAGAGCTTAGTCATGTTTGATCTTTCAGAGACCGTGTGTGCAGTGGCCAGTGGCCAGGACTCCTACAGAAGCATTGTTCGAGTGACTGGAGATGAGACTTTAACGCTGAGTCAGCCCCTTGTGCGAGATCTTCTACAACGTCCTCATAATGGTCTTGTACGGACACACGTGGCTGTGGCAACTGATCTTTGGGTGGCTGCGACAGTGTACGTGTTTTTATCACCCAGGTCCTATACGGGCCAGACGCTTCTTGAATTTCACCTGGATGTGCCCCCTGTACTGACCCAATCGTTCATGGATCGTTTATTGGATCTGGGGATTCGCCAAGCCGGCCCTGGTGAGTTCACAGCACGCGCGTACCTTAATGGCAAGATTGATCTGGCTCAAGCTGAAGCAGTCAATGATGTGATCTCCGGTACCAATGCCCTGCAACTGGCAGCCGCAGAACGATTGCTCAGTGGCAGTCTTTCAAAGAAGATTCAAAACATTCTGGCCGATCTGCTTGAATTGATGAGTCTCCTTGAAGCGGGCATGGACTTTGCAGAAGAAGACATTGAATTTGTCACGCGTGATCAGGCACACACCCGTGCTCACTCCCTTCTGGTCCGCATGCAACGGCTTCTAGATCAGAGCCAACGGAATGAAACCCTGGTCCACCTGCCGTCCGTTGGTATTGCAGGTAGGCCCAATGCTGGCAAAAGCAGTTTGTTTAATGCCCTGCTTGGTCAGGATCGGAGTATTGTTTCGGGCGAGCATAAGACCACACGCGATGTGCTTGCGCACAGGCTTGGCTTGGCTCAGGGTGATTGTGTGCTCTTTGACTGCGCTGGCCTGCTGCAAATGCCTGGTCAACTCCTGGATAGGCTTGCCCAGCAAGCGGCCGTTGAATCACTCAAGCACTGTCACCTGGTCCTGTTTTGTGTGGATGTCACCCAATCTGACTGGGCCAGTGATCTGGCCGTGTTTGCCTTGATTCCTGCGTGTCCAGTGCTTGTACTTTTAACCAAGATAGATGCCGTCACGTCAGATGCCCTGCCTGACAAGGTCGCCCAACTCAAGATCCTGTTTGATGTCGCCATGCAGCCCGTGTCCGCACTGACACAACAACATCTGGATGCGCTGACTCACAGGATGAGCAAGGCGTTGTTTGAATCGGAGACGCCACACCAGAGTCCAGACGTTATATTGCTGACAGCACGTCACCGGCAGGTCTTAAGCCATGCCATCGAATCCGTCACCGAGGTGGTTGAATTGCTGTCGCATCATAGCGATGATGTGGCCTGTATGACGTTAAGAGCGATGTACCAATCGCTTGGTCAGGTGGAACAGCACATTGACGAACAGGTCCTGGATCACATTTTTTCCAGGTTCTGCATTGGCAAGTAATCATACCTTGATAATGGAAGAGTGTGCCGCCGCAAACAGGCGTACAGGGCCTCTGTCAAGTTGCAAAATCAGTCCCTGTTGGGGATCAATGCCAATACAATGACCATAGTAGTCGCGGTTCTTGTAGTGAATGCCAATCCGCTGGCCGAAAAGCATGCTGGACTTTTCCCATGCAGTCACCACTTTGTCACCACTTTCCATGGTCTGCTTTAGCCACGTATCCAGGCTTGAAAATATTCTGCGGGCCAGACGTGTTCGGTCTGTCCGTATTTTCAGAACCATGTCCAGGCTGGTCGCCGTGGCTTGGATGTCTTCCGGAAAATCTTGGGGTTCTTGATGGCAATTAACACCGAGCCCCAGGATGAAAGCTTGATGCTGGGGCCATTGTCTCAACTCTAACAAGATGCCACAGACTTTTTGGGACTTAACCAAAATGTCATTGGGCCATTTTATGCGTGCCACAGGCCCAATGGCTTCAGCCACGGCCACTGCACTGGCCAGGGAAAGGCATTCTGCCTTGAGTTCCGGGAGGATTAGCACAACTGAACACAACAGGCTTTGGCCCCGAGAACTGGTCCAGGTATGACCGGACCGACCACGGCCGTGCTGTTGCTGTTCTGCAAAAACGACCAGACCATGATTCTGAGCATTACGGCTGTATTCGGCAGCTATGTCGTTGGTGCTGGAAGTGCTGTCAAACACCAGTACCTGGTTTCCAATCTTTGAGCCATGGCACCCCTGCGAGAGCAGGTCAGGATCGAGCGTATTCCGGGCATTCATGGTTTTATCTGTCCAGGGCAATGTCAACGGCCGTGGCAGAATGGGTGATGGCGCCCACTGCAATACGATCAATACCGGTGCTGGCTACGACACCAATATTGTCCAGTGTGATACCGCCAGAGGCTTCCAGTAAGGGCTTTTTGTTGTTGCCGCAGATTTTATTTCGCATTTTAACGGCATGCTGCAATTGCCACTGTCCCATATTGTCCAACAACACAATGTCAACCCCCGGCACTTCCAGCACGTGATTGAGTTGATCATCCACGTGGTCAACTTCCACGGCCACAAATTTGACGTGCTTGACCTCCCTCGCTTTTTGAATAAGCTGCGATAGATGTTTCTGGACGCAGTCTCCGAATTCCACAAAGTGATTGTCCTTGATCATAATCCCGTCATACAGGCCAATTCTATGATTGAATCCACCACCACAGCGAACTGCATATTTCTCAAGGAGCCGCCATCCTGGCAGGGTCTTTCGGGTGTCATAGATCTTTGCTTTGGTGCCCTTCACGGCCTGGACATATTTTTTGGTGGTTGTAGAAATGCCGCATAAACGCTGTAGAAAGTTGAGTATCACGCGCTCAGCACTGAGCATAGGCACCAACGGGCCCCGTACCGTGGCCAATCGCTGGCCAATATGGGCAGGCTTGGCATCATGGACATGGATCTCAATGGAAAGACGTTCATCGTAGCGTTTCAAAATGGTCTCAGCAATGTCTATGCCGGAGACAATGATTTCCTCACGCGAGATGAAATGTGCTTCAGCCTGCACATCATCCTTAAACAACAGCTCACTGGTCACATCCCCGCTGCCCAAGTCTTCTGAAATGGCCATGTCAATGAGTGGCTTGATCTTCTCGATGTCTAGTTTTTTCATAGGTTTAGTCTATTTAAAGGGTTAAAATGAAGGGTCTGTATGGTACGAGAAAATGGAAGATTCGTCAAAAGGAAAATCGGGATTGGTGATTTGCTGAAAGCTGAGCAGAGTCCCCTGTTGGCTACATCTCACTCAACAGGGGTGCATCAGAGATCAATGAATACCATTGTACCGGTGTGACAAGGAGGGACTTGCTGCTTACCCTTATCACATAAGTGCCAGGTTCTGCAGGGTCGATAATGACTTGCTCTACATTATCCAGGACATTGTCCCCTGGCACGGCTTGCTGTTCGGGTCTCAGAGGATTGAGTGTGAATGGGAGGTAGGTTTTTTTGCCCAGCAAGACACGCAGATCCAGATCATGGACCAACGCAGGTTGACGATTGTCATGGTCCTCTGTGGGTTGGCCATCGGGATCTGTCCAGCAGAGAGTCAATGTGATTTTTTGGGGATGTTTTATGACCATATGATAGGTCCTTACGTCTTGTTTGGAGTCCAGGGTAGATTCCATTAAGTGGTGCCCTTCAGCGGCATTGGCATGTAAACGAATCAATTGAGCTGCCGTATTAACATTAATCAGTCCCCAGCCAGTTTGGTAATCAGGTCCGGGTTGCAAAAGATCATCGGCGGTATGCAGTAACAAACCCTTTAGTGTACTCGCACGCATCGCCTCATCTTTAAATAGACGATCGTAATACTGCACAAGGAGCATGGCTGAGCCGCTTGCACTTGGGCAGGACAAACTGGTGCCACTGGCTACAGTGTACGCCTTATGGGTGTTTGATGATGTGGTGGTCAGCGAGTTGCCTTGTGCCACAAGATCGGGTTTGACGCGTCCGTCGTCAGTCGGTCCAAACGCAGAATAATACGACACTTCGGATTGGCTTAGATCGCGAACTCCACCCAGCACGGTCTGCGTTGCAGCGCCCACGGTAATAATATTCTTGGCCGTGGCAGCGATGTGGAGCGTATCGTATCCATTGTTGACCTTGCCATCGCCTGATGGAGATTGATCGTTATATGTGATTTTTTTCCAAATGAGATTGCCGCCACGATATTCGGAATAATAGACCTTGGCGCCTTTGTTGGGATTGTCATTTCGGTCATTACCAGCCGCGACAAATGGCAGATAGTAGGGTGCGTTCCAGGTCAATTCATCGAGTGCCGCAGTTCGTTGGCTATACTGCCCAAACATGGGCTCAATTGAGATGCCGCCAAACCACTCTGGCATCCAGTGCCAGGCCTGCTTACCTGCGAGATCGGTATAAGACCAGCCCAAAGATATGCCGTACGAATGGTTGGACACATAGAGCATGTTCGGTTCATTGGGATAGGAGGCTGCTATGGCAGCCATCTCAGCCAGGTCATCCTCCCAATTGTAGGCCTCAATCCGCACATTGGGGGCCATGCCAGTGGCCTCATGATTGATACCCACAGCACCAAGTGTGCCAGCCACTTGGGTGGCGTGATCACTCAGGTCAGTTTCGTCTTTCATTGAAATCCGCGATGGAGATGACAAAAACTCCTGATGCGTATCCAAGGGCATGTTCTGATCCCAGAGCCCGATGGCAAAATTGGTTCCGTCCAGGTCAAAATCTAGAGTTTCAGAGAGGACTGATGCACCCGAGGCAATCGCCGCGTTATGATTGAATGTGGAGAAGTATACAGGGCGATCGCCAAAAACATCCATTAATTGCATGCCCGTACCATCCGGCAAGCGGGAAAACACAGGCATGCCCTGCTTATGTGCCCAAAGACGGGCACGGATCTTGGCCTGCCCGGATCTCAAAGCCAATTTTGACACCACTTCAGACCTGAGTTTTTGAGATCTTTGAGGCTGGGCGGCCTCAGTCACATACGGCAGTACAAGAAACAACCACACAAGGCCTGTCGCCTTGATGTCAAATCCACGCATGTTGTCCTGTTCTTGCTTCATTTCCAATCTTTAATACTCCATCACCATGATCCACAGTATAGCAGAATCAGTGTTTAAACGTGAGAAATTCGTTATTATCTCTACGATCTTCAATTTGGCCGTGTTCAACGACTTGATTGCAGGCTTTCTTGAGTTGTGCTAAGCTTTGGCCACATAAGTGGAATGTGCCAGGAGATGTTTATGTATATTAACGCCGTAACAAGCTCAATGGGTGCATGGCGTACCTTGAACAAGCAGCATTGCCAGATATTTCGCGAACTGGAAAAAGCCTTGAGTGCTTTGGTGTACCGAACGCCCGAACATGCCAATGAAACCTCTGTGGGCCTCTTGCACCAGGCCATGAATATAGAGATGGAAGCATTGGGATGGGATATTGGCAAGCAGGTAAGTCTAAAAACAGGGAAACGCACGTTCTTTACCCTAGATTTCCTGAAGAACGGTGTTGCGGGTAAACTGATCCTTGGTAAGCAAGCCCATGTGTTGAGCAGTCTCTTAGCCCATTTTCCTTTGTGTGTCCAAATTCATCGTGTGGACCTGGGCATTGTGCTGCTCCCCATGCACTCACTTCGAGAGCATCTGCCCAGGGGAATATCGGATTATGAATTTGTCTGTAGGGTTGTTCAAGAGTTGCCTTCTGCAATGATTAAATACCCCTTTTTAATTGTAGGTTTTTCAGAAGACAAAACGCCATTGGAAGTACGCGAGATCACGTCGGAACTGGATGAACTTCTTCTGAAGCGTATTGGATATACACTCAGCGAAATACTGGCACTTGGAGAAAAACCGAGTTACGATTTTAAAGTGGCCATGCCCCCGCGCACGGAAAAAATCACCAAGGAAGTGTGTGCCATGGCCAATCTTCCGGGGGGTGGTGTCCTGCTATTTGGTATCAGTGACGAGGGTGATGTGGTGGGCATGAACCCCGAGGACCTGGATCTCATTAAGCTGCGAATTACCACGTCTGTACGCAATCTATGTGATCCCATTCCTGCCTTTGACTTCTTCTCTGTGAATATTGCTGAGGACCCGGGTCGGGTGATTTTGGTTTGCCAGGTGGAAGAACTCAAACGTAAGCCCTGCCTGGTTCATGGTCGGATCTACATTCGATCCGGCCCGTCAGCACAAGCCGCCGATTCCGAGGAAATTCGGCGCATGGTCTTGGGTTCGGATTGAGAATCCGCAGAATTGGCTTCTATATACCGTTTTCTTTTGCAGATCAGGGGCTCTAATTTAAAAACATTGCTTGCACTAAACGTCATGTTCCTATTAGATGCATGATTGTGAAGCTTGGATGAATTTGGAATTGGCCATTATTTAAGGAATGTTATCATGGAACAAACATTTGAAGTCTTTCATCCCAGAGGGAAAATTGCCTCGATAGTCATTTCGACACTGATTGTGATAGTGGCCATTGGGGCGTTGATTGCCAGTTCCATTGTTAATATTGATGGTGATGGCGTGGGCATTGTCAAGAAACGCTTCGGTGGAGGCAAGCTACCGGATGGTCGGATACTGGCAGTCAAGGGTGAAAACGGTGTTCAGGCCCAGACATTGTCGCCGGGTCTGCATCTTTTCTACTGGCCCTGGCAGTATGAAGTCACCAAGGAAAAGATGGTCCAGGTTAAGGAAGGCTTTGTGGGCATCATCCAGGCCCAGGACGGACGCAGTCTGCCTGAAAATACGGTGTATGCACCAGAGTGGGAAGACCCTGACAAGATGATCAATGCGGCCTACTTCCTGGGTGAAGGTAATGGGTACAAGGGCCCCCAGGTCACGGTGTTGACCCCTGGCGCCTATCGAATCAACACCACACTATTCAAGGTCACACCGGCCCCGGTCGTCACGGTCAAAACCGGCATGGTGTCTGTCATTAAAAGCAATGTGGGCGAGGTCCCCACTGACAGCAACGACCGCCTGGTGGAAGTGGGGCAACGCGGTATCTGGCGAACCGCCAAGACTGAAGGTCAGTACTACATGAACACCAACGCCTACGAGGTCACTGAAGTCAGCATCCGTCAGACCAAGGTGAGTTATACGCAGGAAACGGAACAGGGTGAAGGTGAAAACCAGCCTCTGAGTCCCATCGATGTTCGTACGTCTGATGGGTTTACCTTCCCTGTGGATGTGCGTATTACCTACAAGATTGAGGCTGAAGATGCCCCTGGCGTGGTGGCCATGATTGGGGATGATGAGTTTGTACTGAATAAGCTGGTGACACCCAGAGTTCGCTCCACCTTTAGAGACAATGCCGAAAAGGTCAAGGCCCTGGGGTATGTCCAGAGTCGGTCCGAGCAGGGCAACCAGAGCGCTACCATGCTCAAGGAGGAACTTGCTCAGCATGGGGTCACTGTGCTCGAGATTAGCATTGGCAATGTGGGCGACGAAGAGAGTCTGGGTGAGCTGCTGAAGACTCAAATGGATCGCGAAATTGCCGTACAGGAACAGGAAACCTTTGAAGAACAACAACGGGCTGCTGAAAAGAAAAAAGAACTTTCAAAGACTGTGCAGGAAGCTGAAGAAGAAATGCGTCTGGCCACGGCCATTTACGATGTCAATGTGGCTGAGCAAGACAAGCTAAAGGTCCTGATCGAAGCTGAGGCTGAAGCGGAAATGATTACCATGGTGGCTGAGGCCAAGGCCGCGGCCTATCAGAAGATCTCCGAGGTTCTTGGTGCCAACAATGCGGCCCTGCTCGAACTCATGAAGCTTGTGTCCACAGAACATATCGACATCACGCCGACTGTCATGGTCAGTGGCTCTTCCAGCTCTGGTATGACGGATGCCCTCATGGGGACGATCCTGAAAGGCATGGTCAATTCGGAGGATCCGGTGCTTAAAAAGGCACCAGTACCCACGCCGTAAGCGTGAAACAAAAAAACAAACGAGTTCAGGTCCTCGCAAGGGCCTGGACTCGTTTTCTATTTCAACCTGTTCTGGTAGGCTTCGTACAGTTCCCAGTAGACAAGCTCCATGGAGTCTGGGGCCACCTGAATCCAGTAGACGTCAATCCCAATGTCAATGCGTCCCTTGAGAAATCTCTGACCGCAATAGGGAAGCATGGCCTTTTTTCGATCCTTAAGCTTGTCAGCCCACTCCGGTCCACGAGAACTTTGCTTGATTTGCATGTCCAGCATACTGAGAAAAGATTTCTCCAGCACAGAGGCCGTGATCATCTTGACTTCAGACGCCTTCCTCCGAATCATATCCGGCAAATCGTCAGCATCCTGCACGATCTTAATAAAAACTTCCAGGTTGTTCATAATCGTCCATACAAAAATCGACTTGTCTTAAAAAACACAGCATACCACGTATTGTCTGGACTTCAAGCCCCCTTTAAAACGTGGATTCAGAAATACACATTTTTGTAATACTTTAGCCAAGTGAAGCACTTAGCCATGCAATTGGTTGGTTGAGGAGGGGATGACGTATTGCCATAATGACCTATTTTTGGTATACTGTTTGGCAAGCACGATGCTTGTCCTAGGTGCATGGAAGAGGATGTTATTATTTAGTATCTGAAGCGATATGGACTACCAATGACTAAAAATCAGAATCTGCTTGATCCTGTCCCTCGTATGACACGCCAGTCCATTAAGGGCAAACCGTTTACGGCCTATCTGTTGTGTGTGCTATCCATTCTGATGACCACTCACATGGCGTTTGGAGACAGCATCGTTTCAATGGGACCCTATGTACAAAATGCGACGCCTACATCCATGGTCATCATGTGGCAGACCACCCTACCTGTGGGGAGTCATGTGGCGTACTGGTCGGATACCCAAGAAATGAAGTTTGCTGCTAATCCGCAGCTCAAGACACAACATGAGACTTGCCTCAATGATCTTGAACCCAATACCCGATATACGTACCTGATTCTGTCAAACACTGAAGAAATTTTTGAAAGCATATTCAAGACTGCACCGAACACTGAACAATCCTTTCGTTTTGTGGTCTATGGGGACAGCCGATCCAATCCAGTGGTGCATGAAACCGTAGTCAACGCCATTATCAAAAATCATCCGGACATCGTCCTGCACACAGGTGACCTGGTGGGTGCAGGTGAAAATCAGGAATCCTGGTGGCCTGAGTTTTTTGAGCCTGCGAGCCATCTGATGCAGCATACTGCGTTATTTCCCATCCTGGGGAATCATGAATACTTCTATTCAGGCCGGTCCTGGTTTTCCAGTTTTTTTGCCCTGCCGAATAATGAACAGTGGTTTGCCTTCACCTATGGCAATGTGCGATTCATTGGCCTGGACACAAATGTGTCGTTTTATCCAGGTAGTGTGCAGTATCGCTGGCTTGAAGCAGAATTGAAGTCAGAGGCTTATCAGCAGTCAACCTGGCAGATTGTCTATTTTCATCACCCTGCATTCACGGCCAGCGTGTACAGGGATGATCCCGATGTGAAACAACATCTGGTGCCCTTGTTTGAGGCAGGCAGAGTGGACCTGGTCTTTTCAGGGCACTCCCATGCATACGAGCATTATTTCCACCACGGCATCCACTACATAGTCACAGGCGGAGGCGGCACCCGTCTGGTCAACCTTGGCGAGGATACTGAACCGCCCCTCCGATTGGTGGGCAAAAGTCTCTTGCATCACTGTGTGGTGGACATCAATGTGCCAGATCAGTCGCTTACGCTCTCCGTGCAGGAGAATGATGGTGCAGCCTTTGATGGGTTCAAGCTGATACAACCAGTGTCTGATCCAAACCTTCCAGGCACCTAGTGACTGGACGTTAAAGCCCCTCGATGGAAATTTCTGGAGGGACATTCCATTAAGGGAGGCACGACCGTGGATTGTCCCGGCTGAAAGCTTAGGGTTAGAATCCTCCGCACAGCCTAGCCGGTATCCAAAGCGTGTCTATACGTTAAAGCCCTTACGCCAGCGACTTGACCATACCTACAAATCAAAATCCAGCGTAACAGACTCACCGTCTTTGATAATGAGTGGTTTTGACTGCTGCCGTTGAACCTCAAATCCTTGTTCAGAGTAGCGTTCAATCGCAGTAACTATATACGTACCAGCACGCAGCCCTGTGGCCATCAATCGAGCCTGATTCTCAGTTTTTTGAATAATGTTTCTGCCGCGAATCACATAGTCTGTATCCATGGTCAGGGACTCGTACACATCGCAAGTCGTCACTGGCCCTACACTGACTTTTCGGATCAATACGTACCATTTGTAGCTACCCCCGCCCTGGCTATAGGATGGCTTGCCATGAATGACGCCGCTTACAGCGCAAGTGCCTACTTCCAGTTCCGGTAGATCCATACGCACTAATTCCCCAGAAACCACTTGAACCTGAGCACGTCGCACAAAGACATTATCGCCATCATGTTGCGTCACAGCATTAAGCAGGTAATGTCCAGAGGCAAGTCCCTCTATCTGATATTCGCCTGGTGGGGACTGATACACAAGACCAGCTGTCACAGGGAACCGATCACTCTGGTAATTCACGGCATAGCACTCCTCGTGCGTACCCTCAATGACACCTGTACTCAGGCGCGTAGTCGGGGCAAATTGGTATTGCCCGGGTCTGGACAAATTCAGCAAAAAGGGGCCAGAATGCATGCCGCCATTATCCGGATACTGACCCCAGCCGAAATTATAGTACACCAGGTACTTTTTATTTGGAAGGATCAACTGTTTTTTTCCGCATCTGTACTGGATATCGACATCACCTGTTCTCCGGAAAACGTCGTAACCTTCAGTGTACACTCTTCATTGGGTCGGCGTTGTCCTGTAACCATCTTGATCGCAATTAGCGAAGCCCCATTGGGCTCTGAGCTTTCATCTGAGACGCTGTATTCGAGTGCCCAATCATCCGGTAAGAGAGACTCATCCAGAAATCCCCCATACTGCCTAATAGCGTTCATGTACAAATCGATTTTTCCATGGATTTCCTGAGTCGTACGTACATACAGCTTGCTCCCATCTAATACTGTGCACAACCCCTGTCCATCTGCTCGCCGCCAGGATTGAGGTTCTATATCTGCTTGGATCTTTTGTACCAGCTGAATAGCGTTCAGAGCCAGTTCTTTGGACCCTGCCCGTACTGCCACCAACTCAAAAACATCATAAATACGTGTCTCCAGTTTCGGCCTGGTCAGAACGCTTGATTCGGAAGGTAATTCAGATGGCTCATTGCCAGCTGAATCCAGATCGCGCACTTCTATGCCAGGTGCAAACTTTATGCGGAAGTCCTTGGCGGTATACCCGTTATTGAATTTTATTCTTCTCACTTTTGCAGTATAGATTGTCGTCTGGTCTTCTTGAGGTAGAATACTCTCAGTCTTCAGGGGCATCCAGATGCCGTCTATGACTTCAACAAAATCGCTATTCGTACGCGGGAAGCTATTGCCATTAATACCTGTAATGGCAAAATTCATGAGTCGATCCATTTGAATCTGGGAATGGCCAGTGCGAGTAAAAAACACGGTTCTACGGCTTCCCAACACGCCGTCCGCAATATGGAAATTCTGGGACGATTCCTCCAATGCACCCATGAGATTACCTTCAAGACCAGCACTACCCTTCATTCGGACATTTCGTTGTGTATTTACCAAGTAACGCTTTGCCCACCCTTGGCGAACCCCGCATTGTTCAGGCAGTGCAGCACGAACTGTACCATAGCCTGCGGTCCTATGATAAGCATACTCAACAGCCCCGTCTCCGGAGATTTCTGTATCATTGATGAGTTCTTGAGTGGCAGGATCACTTGATTGTCGTCTTGTTCTAAACAGATGTCCATAGGTTTTCCGCGTGACTTATACATTTCTAATGCATTGTCGCCGAGATGAATCTTGAAGTATCCGTCTTTCTCAACCTCACCGAGACTTACGCTGGGCACACTACTACGTCGCGCATCTAGCTTGATTCTGATGTCTTCCCACCGAGTTGATGCGGGTGATAAGACCGCAGGGCTGCCATCGTCAAAGAGCACACGACCGTAATAAACCTGTTTGCTCTTGAGTTCAAACGCGACGTGGGATGTTTTGTCAGCCCCTAGTTCCACTCCCTTACCCGCGGTGAATTGATATCTTTGCATGTCAAAGGGGGTTATGTTCACCGTGCCCTTGCTTTCAGGTAGGCCATTTAGTACGAAGGTCCCATCTTCGGATACAAAAGGGATTCTAAGGCTAAATGTTGTGTGATAGATCCCCTCTGAATTTTGTTGTATCTGGGTCTACCTTTCCTGAGAGCCTGATCCGACCTCTACAAAAAATCCTTGAACAGGCTGGCCTTTCTGATCCAGTACATTCCCCTTCAATGTGGCCGTGCCCGTTGGAAACGGCCCGAACCGGAAGTCTACAGTCTGTGAGCCTTCAAGCACCTGATTAAAAAAGACCTGCTGCATACGATCTCCGAACACCGAAGGTACGCTCTCAACCACTTGCGCACTTACCAGATACGGCCAATCCATGCCAGCGTATTGATAGTAGCCTTTCGCATCGACGCCAATGGAGGGTGAATCAATCGATTTCGAGCCAGGACTATACTCACGAACAAGGACCTTGCCAAAGGGAACAGGCTGGCCATCAGGACCAGTCAAACGCCCCTGTAATAGAGGAACCTGATCCACATCACTCTGCGACACAAGAAGATCCGAAGATATCTGTTCTTTTTCATAGCTGGATGCCACTCTCTGGAAATCTTTGGACACGAGTACATGAACAGTTGTGTCCAGTCCTTGTTTGATAGTGACTGGTTCAGGCCACTGTTTTTGCACGCCCAGAGCGCGCGGTATTTTGGGCGTACCGAGTATGGCACCAATCTGGTATTTGCCTTCGGGAAATCCTGTCATTTTAAACCTGCCAGATCCCCTGACACGTCTGACTGCCACAGGTTCCGTCTCCCATGTAGACCCTTCAAATAAGCCGATTAGAATTTTACCTGGCCAGTCATCTTCCACATCAAGAATCAGGTCCAGAGAGCCGCCTTTGTCTACTTCTTGCCACAGAGGGTCGCCCTCTCGATTCGGATCAAGCACGCTGGCAAATTGAGGCGTGAGCCCCTGCAGTAAACGAGGGCTATTGACCTGGCGCATCACGGTCCAGGCCTTGGAGTTCTGTTTGTTGACATCGGCAGGCTCGCTGGCCGAACGTGCCTCCGCCCAGACCATGGCCACTGGGCATGCGATTGCTGCCAGAACCAGGGCAAGGACCAGGCCGGATACCCATGTCGGGGCACTTTGGCAAGTCGTGGGTGCTAGAACAAGACGTTTTATCCGCAATGTCAGGCTGCCGCCTGTGGCGGTCATGGCCAGGACGCCGCTGTTCGAACGAGCGGTTTCCAGATGTGTGAGTGCCCTGGCATAGGCCATGGAATTGCCGCACAGTTTCACAGCAAGATCGTCACAGCAGTGTTCGCGTTCAATGCGTATCTGACGCGACACCCACCACACGGCCGGATGATAGAATCCCAGGATTTCCACAAGCGTCTGGAGTATATTCACAAGATAATCCTGGCGTTGAATATGGGCCAGCTCATGTGCCAATATGGATTCGATCTGTTCTATGCTCAGGCCGGACATGGCTCTGACTGGCAGCAACACCACAGGTTTGATCCAGCCGATCACAGTGGGGATTATTCATCATCATTCTCCCTCTATCTCATCCAACATCTTTCTAATATTATTGAGTTCCTCTGAGGAGACCTTTTTTACGGACAAGGCTCGCATCACCAGTTTCTCTGCAGACCCGGCAAAGGCCTTGCCCATGAGGTCCTTGACCACCTGATTCTGTGTGGTCTCCTCTGATTGAGCAGGCCTGTAAATATGCCTGCGTCCCCCGCCTTCACGCAGTACAAGCCCCTTTTCACGCATGATCTGCATGAGCTTCAGTGTGGTGGTATAACCGGTTTCGCCCAATTGATGAAGCGCCGCATGCACGTCATGTACTGTGCTGGGCCCCTTCTCCCACAGGATTCCCAAGATCGCCAATTCCTTGCCTGTGGGCCCTGCATTCTTCTGCTTCGCCATGATCTATCTCCAAATCGTGCTTAACTGTCCTTCCAGCAAACATAGTATTACGACTTATTTCGTATTAGTCAAACGAGATTTTTCGTAATTGAAGATTTATTACAGGACTTTTGCAAAAAGCCCTGTGGTGTACAGTTTTGGGTTTTCAGTTTTTAG
>CAZBTJ010000038.1:0-42431 GCA_964494325.1 uncultured Pirellulales bacterium | reverse complement strand
AAGATTCTTAGGGGCTACAGGTTCAATGCCTAAGCCACTTGGAAGAATCGGTGGTTCATTCTGGCTTTGGCCATTTGACAATCCCACTGGCAACGTGGGTCCATCTTGAGCACAAACCAATGATTCAATGAATAACCCTGTGATTAGTAAACTTGTTAGTATGGGGTATCGCAGTTTTGTATAAAAGATCATCTCAAATACTTTCTTGCTGGTTTTCTTAGATATCTTTCAGTAAAGATCGACTCTGGAATATCTATGTCATATTTGACATTGCTGTATTCCAGTATGGTATTACTGTTGGTTCTCAGGTCCATCATTCTTGATTTTGTGACCGTCGGCTTGTCCTGTATTTGTTTAATTTCAAGCGCCTCATAGGTTCGATATTTCTTATCCTGCTTGTCATAGTAATCGGTTTTGACAACAACAAAACTATCGCGATGTATCCACATTTCAAAATATGCGAATTCAACGTTTGCAGGATTTTTGGGTGTATTTTTCAATACATAATAATCCTTTGTTGTCTTTACAAATTCATGAACATCGTCGTCGATACTTCGCCCTGAGACATCCTCATAGAAAAAGTCTGAGCCCATAAAACTGGTTCGCTTGTCAGTGGCAGAAATACGTTTCACCAGATCCAAAGCAGGCAGATACATCCACCGATTGTCATCTTTGTCCAGATATTTCCAAACCATAAATACAGTCTTGTAAATATCCGCAGGTCGATTAAAAAACGCATAGATTTTCTGCTCACCACAATAACTGTCACTGATACGTTGCTCTTCTTTAGATAGGCCAGGGTCAAGCTGATCCCAGCGGAGAATGACGAGTTCTCGCTCTCGCCGCCGATTCTGACTGTCTGTAATGGTCATGTTGACCTTGGCACTACCATCAGAACCCTGATAATAGGCTACGCGGTTCGTGTTATTTACAATTTGCTCGACAGAAAGATTCGGTTGTTCTACGAATGTTTTGGCAATAGTCTCCGTCTTTTCTGCTTCAGCTGTAACATAACCTCCAAAGGCTAATAATAGAGTTAATGTAAAGACTTCCAAGAATGTTTTATTAATCATTTTTGGTGACCTCCATTTGATTAAGTGTTCTACATGTTTCACGTCTTGATAATAATCCACAACCCAATGCCATGACTGGTATAACCACGATGCTACCCCACGTTAACTTGCCCCAAGTGACTTCCGCATACTGGTGTAAAGTGATGGCAATCAACGCCACCAATGTAACCGACAATACGAAGCAGGTTACGCAGTTGCATCCTGTCCCTAAAATAGTTTTTGCCATGAAGAGTCGCTTTTCCAGAACTCTGACCAGGGAGGGGAGGATCAACAACGTCCCAACTCCAGACACAAGCAATATCGCAGCCAATAGAGTCCCTACAGTATTGTAAGGTGTTAAAGGAGCAAGCAACAGTGGCAAAAAGCCGACCGCAATAACGATCACATTACGCGTAATGGCCCTGGCTGGCTCAGCAAATATGGCTGGGGCCGTTTTTTCCCATGACCCAAATGAACTGTACATCTGCCTGCTTCTCGCAAGGAAATGAATCGCAAAATCGACTGCCAGTCCGAGAGCCATCGAGCTAAGCACAGCCACAGGCATATCATAATCCTTTCCAACCAATCCTACAACTCCGTATATAGCTCCAATGGTAATTGTCAGAGGAATCATGGACAGCAATCCCCAAAGAGCGGAGCGAAACAGAATGGTCATCATCAGGAACACAACCAAAAAGCTACCAATAAACGCCTGCAGCATGCCACTGACCATCTTCTGCTGCCACACAATATTAATGTAATTCAATCCAAACCATTGATACTTTAATAGAACGGGCGGCGGGTTTTCAGCAATAAAATCATCGATAGCCCGGACCACTGTGGTCATATCTTTATTATCTCCACTTGTAAGCTGTGCCCAGATGCTGCTCTTGCGATAATCGGGTGTCACAAAGTGCCATAAATCACCTGATCGATGGCTGGACTGGTACGTGATCATGCATTGCGCCACCGCACTTGAACTGTCGGGAATACGATATTGTTCGTTTTTACCCTCATACAATTCTCTGTGCACCGTACTTACAATATCTGCCAGCGAATTAGATTTGCCCACAATCTGTGTTCCCAAAAGTGCCTGCTGCAATTTGGCCAGATACTCAAGCACAACAGGGTTCTTGAAGATATGACTTCGTTGTTGCTGCTGGTCAACGAACAAACTCGCTTCATCCCATGCATCTATGGTATCCCCTTGGGCCTGGTCAAGTTTTTCGTTTACCAACACGGAGGTTTTTTCTAAAGCTTCTTTACTGCTGTAAGATGTTTTTGCAACAGCAACTATCATGTTCTGCAGCTCATCAAAGACATCTTCTGCCTGTGGCAAGTCTATCTTCAGTTCATCAACTGTTGTTTTCGCCTGCTTAATAAAATCCGTGATAAACTCTTCAGGGTCGAATGCGTTATCTTCAGCGGAAAGTGCCAGATAGGCCATGTACGTTCCACCAAAATGATCATTCAACACCTTATCTGCTATGCGAATAGGATGTGATTCATTGAACCATTTGACAGGATTATCGTTGATATTGATTTGGCTCATTCCGTAAACAGCAATGACAATAACGACAGAGGTTACGGCCAGTATTGGTTTTGCCCAACGATATGTACCCACCCCAATATTATGCAAGATGCGTCCCATGAGGGTTGAATGTTCTTGTTGGTTGGGAATGTGAACGGCACCAAACTTTTCAAGTGTCTGAGGTTTTACAAACATGATGTAGGCTGGGATAAATACGATTGTGAGTACCCACGCAATCATAATACCCATGGCGACAAACATACCAAAAACCTGTACCGGTGGAATGGGTGTCAAAGCCAAAGAGGCAAAGCCTGCAGCCGATGTTAGTGAGGTATAAAGCATTGGCACAAACAGCTCATCCATCACCTTAAGCATGGTTTTACGTCGGTCTTTGGTTTGCTGGTAAAGTTCAAAAAATTCGCTGATAATATGAATGGAATCCAGTACAGCTATCGGCATTATGAATATGGGAATCATACTACTCATTATATGGACGGGAAAGCCCGTTATGATAAGGACTCCCATGGTAAGGATCACTGAGACCATGGCCACAATCATGGGTGAAATAATGATCACCAGCTTGCGAAAGAATAACAACATGAGGAGGAAGATTACAACCATGGCTGCAGGTGCGGAAATTGCCATCTGAATAAACATTTCTACCCCAAATGTATCTTCAGCGACCGGAAGTCCTGTGATATGGTATTCCTCTTTGCCGGTAAACGTGGCTACCTTTTTCTGAAGCTCAGAATAAACACGATAACTATAGTGTTTATGTGTCAGGGGCAGGTAAATACAGATGGCCTTACCGTCTTCAGAAACCAGAGTACCATTTAAAAAGGGTATTCTCTGAGCCTTCTGGCGAATTGCCAATGCCTCTTCTTCTGTTTTCGGAGGTTGTGACATCAACCATTCGAATTTCACCACTCCCGGCCCACCTTGTTCAATGTTATCAACCGTAGATGGCGATATCAGGTCAACTTCTACAACACCCACTTCTTGGCCATCTTCGGTCCAATGAAGCGTTTTGGCATATTCTGTCAACTCATAAATATTACGAAGGGTTTCAGGATTAAACACACCGGCAGGATTGTGCTCGTTAACGATACCGACCACAACCATATCATAAAGCGAAAGCTCCTTTTTCATCTGGTTATGAAATACACGTACCGGTTCATTGGCAGGCAACATATTCTCAGGATCGGTATCAATTGTAATGGCGTTGAAAGCTGTAAACGTGTTTGGCCAAATAGAAGGAACCGCAGCCAGTAGCATTACCACAACTGTTAGCATCACAAGTGCGATCGTAATGGCTTTATATTGCCTGATCGAAAATTCTGTTATTCGTTCTTTAATGTTCATGGTGTCTCAATATCCTTTTCCACTGTCATCACATCACGCAAAACTGTATTTTAGATTATGCTCAACACGGGTAAAATCAAGGCCATTTATAGCTGTTTTCGACTTACCCCTGGGCTTCAAAAACATCCGATCCCTAAACAGGTCAATAGCAGGCTTCATGCCTACGGCAAAGCACACAAAATCCAGATTCGGATCCAGGTCTATACGTTCACCACGGTCCAAAACAACTTTATGGGCACTGTGATTGGTTTTTATGATTTCAGTGACCCGTGTCTCCAATCGCAAATGGATTCCCTTGCCACGCAGCATGCTATGTACAGTCTCTGCCATATCATTGTTGAGCATGGCAGGCAATACGTGAGGTGCCATATCTAGCAGATAGGTCTCAATACCCCGTGCCTGGTAGGCCTGAGCCTGTTCAATGCCAATCGCGCCAGCACCCACCACCACGGCACGCTGCGCCCCATTCTTGATCCGTTCAAGGATAGCCTCCATATCCTGTTGAACCTTTACCGTAAAAACATTATTTGCCCCTGCACCGAGTATCGGAGGACAGACCGGAGACGCCCCAGTTGCGATAAAAAGGGTACTCGCCAGATGGGTATTGCCTGCCGTATCTACCACACATTTATTCTTCAAATCGACTTCCACGGCAGACTGCTGTACTAGATTGACACCCACATCGGTAACAAGGTTATCACGCTTAAACACCTTGTGGGGTTCAAACAGACCTTCAATGGCATAAGGAATGGCACCGTAGACCATTGAGTACTGCTCCGGACGTAGCATCGTAATGGTAGTATCTGGTTTTAGTTTTTTGACAGTACGAGCAAAGGTAATACCTGCAGGACCACCACCTAAAACTAGGATGTCGCTCACTATGTTCATCTTGGATTCCCTATTCAACAAATGACTATACGTCCGGGAATATCATGGCTTCTGCAAACTCCATCTGAAAGTTAAGATCAAGCGAAAGCTCCAGATGTTGTGTTTGTCGAGCCAATGTGTCTGCCGGCTCGCGGGCTTGGGAAGACAGGAGTGCCAATTTTGAACCGGCCAGGGATACATTGCCCACATAGCTGATTTTTTGGCAGTCAATCTCTGTGGGCAACAATCCAATGGCTTGAGCATTGTCACGCCTGATAAAACTGCCAAACCCTCCGGCAATGAAGACCTGATCAACCGCACTGGCTTCAATTCCGGCCTGTTTGAGTATGATCGTGATCCCGGCTCGCATGGCACCGATGGCCAGTTGAAGCTCTCTGATATCGCGTTGTGTCAATACAATTCGCCCATCCCCGGGGCCGGGGTTTGTCTGTGCCACCAGAAATTCAGGCTGTCCTTCCGAATTTTCTGACACCCTCTGCCGAATGGCCTGGGTGGCCGGGTTCGGCCACTGATTTGAAGAAAGCAATTGTCCTGTGGAAGAAAGGATTCCGAGGCGTCTCAGTTCAGCGACCAGGTCAATCAAGGCGCTGCCGCACAGGCCGACCGGGGCCCCATTGCCAATCACGCTGCAACGGACATCTTCATCAAACACAATCTTTTCTATGGCCCCTGTGGTGGCCCTCATGCCACATCGAATTCGAGCTCCCTCAAAGGCCGGTCCTGCAGCGGTGGAGGCGGCCCATATCTGATCTTTCCTGGCAAGCACGATTTCACCATTGGTGCCGATGTCTATCATCAGCACATTCCCCTGGTTTTCACTGATGTGGGTGGCCAGCATTCCTGCCACTGTATCGCCACCCACAAACCCGCCAATCAAGGGAAACAGATAGACCCTGCCATGGGGGTTTATGGGAATCTCCAGGTCCTGTGCCGTGAGCCGGAGGCCTCGGGCATGGGCAGGCACAAAGGGCGATTGTCCCAATGGGGCAGGATCAATGCCACACAAAAGATGCTCCATGGTAGTGTTGCCCGAAAAAACTGCGTCGTAAATCATGTGGGGTGAGATTGAGCTTTGTTCACACAGGTGATGAATCATATTAGAGACAGCTGTAGTGACTGATTGCCCCAGTTCGTTGAGTCCATTGGCAGAGGATGAAGCATACTGAATCCGGGATAAGACATCGTCTCCAAATGCAACCTGCGGATTCACCTGTGAACTTGTGGCCAGTTCTTCGCCGTCCACAAGATTGAGCAACGAGCCCACGAGGGTCGTGGTACCAATATCAAACGCCACACCGTAACATTGATCAGTGGTGTTGCCTGGTTCAAAATTGATCAAATGGCGATCAGCCAAGACTGCCGTGCCTTGATACGCCTGTTGGCGAAGCTGCTTGGGCAAATTGCGAAGAAGACGCAGATCTATGTCAAACCTGCCGACCTCCGCTTCCAGTCTCAAACAATCTGCGGCATTGTCTTGCATGGATGGATGGAATAATTCAACATAGATCTTACTGACCGAAGGTGACACCCGTGTGGCCTTGGGTGTCTGAGCCTCACTGACTATCTGATGCTGGCCAGTAAAACAGGATGGCTCAGGGACATTTATCACGGTGTCGCCCTGTATGACAGTCTGGCAGGCCAGACGCCAACCCTCTTTCAACTCAGTGGCACTGAAGCTGAGTGTGTCAGCCTCTGAGGGCTCACTCATATGAGTAATCACTTGGATCTTGCATTTTCCACAGGTGCCTGCACCGCCGCATGGGGTATTGAGAACCAGGCCTGCCTGTACTGCCGCTTGAAGGATTGTGGTGCCTTCAAGCACGTGAACAGATTTTTCGCTGGGTTTAAAGGTCACACATATTTGTTTTGACATGGGTACTATCTTCCTCAGGTGGCGATTTGAACTGAATATTCAATAGGACACGAAACTGAATTAGAAACAAGGCAATACTTTTCCGCCAGTTCAGCTAATTTAGCCACCTGTTCGGTTTGACCTGCACCTGCCAAGGATACCGTGGCTTCTACGTGTACCTGGGTAAAACGTAATCCGTTCTGTGTCTTTTCCACCTTACCCTTGGCCACAGAGTCGTAGCGCATGACATCAACCTTACGTTGATTGGCAAAATGATAAAACACGAGCATAATGCAGCTATTGATAGAAGCCACAAACAATTCTTCGGGATTCAAGGTGCCAGTAGTCCCCCCGTAGGTCAAAGGCGGCCCCACTTGAATCTCTCCGGTACCAGACATACGAGTAGTCCCCGTCTCGTGGCCAACGCGAATCAATTGGTTTTCAAACAATTCCATACATATCTCCAAGTTTCATTGCCATTTTCAGATTTATGAAAGCCCACAGGTCCCACTGAGGCAGCATGTCGAACCGGACTCCGGTAAGGTCTTTCTCTGCCCCACAGAGAATCCGGTAATTACCTTCTCAGTATTCTTGCAACCACACTTCTCACAGGCAACTTGGCTCAACTCTTTCCCACAGGACTTGACGAACACTTCCATGTGATGACCACATTGTTTACATCGATATTCAAATATTGGCATGATGTGTCTCCATCTGCAGAGCATGATCGTCACAACAATCTGTATTTCACGTCAATTCTAGATCCATATAGCCCAAAAGGACTACACCCAATAAAATCAGAAAGGCCAAGGGAAGGACTCAGTCACCACTTTCCTTCCCTTGGCATCTTAAAAATCTACCATTTGTAAGCGAGCCCTATAGTCGCGCCAAAGCCCGTGACATCATCAACACTTTGAGCACCGACACCCGAGGCATCAGAATCCACATACAGGTACTTCATCTCAACTGAAAGAGCCAACGTATCCGTCAGTGCCTGTTCTAAGCCAATGACTCCATACACACCGATATCGTCATCCACATCAGCAGCCCCAGTATCCTCTTCAAACCAGTAGTACCCCACCCCGGGACCCATATAAAGTTTGGTCTGTGGTGCCAATTCCCAACGAACCAGGCCAGTAAACTCCAACGGATAGACATCAATATCCGCCCCCGCAGAATTACCAGTGAGCCAGCTTCCGCGAACATCATATCCCAAGTCTGTTTTTGGAGCGACTTCCTCAAACATCATCATATACTTGAGGCCCACACCATAACCCTCATCAAGATCGTCCAGATCTTGATAAGCACCAAACACACCAAACTGTTGCTCAATCTCGTACGCCTGAGCCGAACCAGAGGCCAACAGCCCCAAAACCAATGTCATTAGTAGAACATGCCTGTAAGTTTTCATAATCATACTCCTTTAAGAATGAGTTTCGGATCTAAGACGCGATGTGTTTGACTCTCCACGTAGCCATCCTGATTGGGGTCATGTGCTCGTCATCTCTATTAACCATGAGTATTTTTAACTCAATTTCAGATGCTTCTCTTTGACTAAAGTTTCACCAAACCCGAAAGGATGACCTTTTCGTCAGCAGCGACATAGCCGCCCATGACCTTGGCAATGTTACCACCAAACAGCTTACCCATAAGTCCCACATTCATCTTCGACAGATAGGTCTTACCGTCATCACCTTCCCACACAGCAATGCTGCATGGCATCAGACAGGCCATGTGACGGTCCGTTTTTAAGATACTTTCAGCGTAGTCCGCTTGGCATAGTTTGACCAAAGTTACGCGAGGTTTGAGTTCATGACCCTGTTTGGCCAACGACTCGTTCATACTGCTGGGCTTGCCGCCCACAACCACCCATCCCTGGTCGTGAATCTGTGTCTGCAATTGTTCCACGGTAGCGTCAAAATCCTTTTCACACTCAGTCGTCACAATCATCATGCCTGGCATGACCACAACGACTATCAATCCACAGAACACAAATCCAACCACAGCTCCCAGGACCATGGGAAGCCAGCGACGACTAGCCTTGTTTGTAGACTTAACAACATTTGATTCATTTTTCATCATATGCACCTTTCATTTGACTCGATTTAAATACAGGTTTCTTGAATAGCTGTTAATAATTGGACATCCGTTTGCACGCCTATAAAACGCTTCAACAAAACACCTTGATGAAACAGTAGTATCGTAGGAAGACCTTCAATCTGATATTCTTTTGCTAAAGCCTCATATTCCTCAGCATCCACCTTTGCCAATACCACAGGCTGAGACGACTGAGCCACGACCCTGTATAAGAACGGCCATTGCCATTGACAGGGGTGACACCAAGGCGCACCGAAAACAATCAAAGCAATGTTTTGGCTTGCGCAGTCACTTAACTCTTTCTGACAAGTCAACTCAAGTATGTTAGGGCCTTTATGGATACTCATCAGTATTCCTCTAATTGTGCCTGTGAAACCTTGGCAAATGTCAGTTTACAACGCTAATTAGCAATCAATGTGCCAGCAGGCAAAAGCTCTCAAAAAAACACTCTAACCTCTTTAAAGTAAAGACTTACAGACTTTTTAATAGAACAGACTAAGAGATTAAATCAGAGAAGATGGCATGTGAGTTAACAGTAATGGGTTAACAGTTTGCGCTAACTTGACAGCAAAGTTTACAGTCCGAATCATCGCTTTTTTGGTGGAGGCCGTTGCGAGTCAATCCCGGATACTGTGCAGCGTGAGGTATGTTGTCTTGGGCGTACTCCAGGGCACGGAGAACCTCGGATATGTCACTCACACCAGCTCCACTTCCTGGTTTTTCAGGCTTCGCAAAGGATTGATTCTGGATCTAGTGGAAATGTCTGCTCCGCAATGACCATCAGATCAATAATATCCAGTTCTTCGATATAGAAGACACCGACTCTCAATGCATTGGCATTCAGTGCAATGGATGGCTTTGCTCCGCGTGCGAAGACCATGATAACCACAAGTTCACAGTCCCAATCGACGCATCTTCTTATACAGCCCGGTCCGTGTGATACCCAACACCCGAGCCGCAGCAGCCTTGTTTCCGCCTGCCTGAACCAATGCAGCCTTGACCACGGCAGTTTCATCCTGTTTGACGCCAGAGTCAGGGGCATTTCTCTGGGATTTCCCCTCGTTATCCATGGGAGTCAACTCAGCAGGCAGTAGGTCAGCGGCAATGGTCGTCTGGTCAGGTACACTCACGACAAAAGCATGCTCGATCGCATGCTCCAACTCACGAACATTGCCGGGCCATTTATGACCAAGAAGACATTTCATCGCCTCAGGATCGCATGCCCTTAAGTGCCGACCGTAACGTCGGTTAAATTTCTCAATAAAATGTTCTACAAGATCTGGAATGTCTTCGAACCGTTCACGCAGCGGGGGAATAGTCAGACCAACCACATGCAAACGATAGAATAGATCTTGCCGAAATTTTCCGGACGCCACGAGATCATGCATATTTTGATTCGAAGCGGCAATCACACGCACATCAACGGATCGCATGTGGTTTTCACCGAGACGCATAATTTGATCCTCTTGTAGCACACGCAGAAGCTTCACCTGTGACCCCAGAGACATCTCGCCGATCTCATCCAAGAATAGAGTCCCCCCCTTAGCCGCTTCAAAGCACCCCGCTCGATCCGCCTCAGCGCCTGTATAAGCTCCGCGTTTATGACCAAATAATTCCCCCTCCAACAGGGTCTCAGGAATGGCCCCGCAATTCAAGGGTAGGAATACCTGATTCGCTCGATGACTCTGCGCGTGAATCGTTTTGGCCACCACCTCCTTGCCCGTACCAGTTTCGCCCTCAATGACGACAGAAACATTCGTCGATGCCACAGTCTCAATCATGTGATAAAGACGGCGCATCGCCAACGAGCAACCGATCAAACCGGCATAACGTCCGCATTCTGCAATTTCATGACGCAACACCCGAATCTCTGTGCGAGCCCGTTTGATCAGACTGACATCCACTAGGGCCTCAATAGCACCAATCAGATTATTTTGATCGTCATACACAGGACGACTGCGCCTGACTACAGGCACAATCGTGCCGTCTTTACACTGGATCCCACATTCCACCTCTCCGGGTTTTCCCCCAGACAACAAGGGACAAAACGTCTTACGAATCTCAGGATCCTGGGCGGAACAAATCGTCATACGCAGATTGGCACAGGACAGCCCAAGAATCTCCTTGGCGGAATATTGGGTTAATTCCTCCGCTGACCGATTCCAAAAGATGATCTGGTTATTCGCATCAACCATAAAGACCGCACACGGCACTGTTTTTAAAAGGGCTTCACGAAAATGTTTATTGGTCTTGGTCATATCCATAGAACGATCATTATAGGCTGAGACCCAAAAAACACAATGATCTATTTCCTACCGGTCTCTTTTATAAAATATGAAATACGAGATTACGCCTTAGGAACTTCGCATAAATAAATGCTTCATTTATTTATGCGCAGCGCCTAATCCGTTGGCGTTTTTTGTACGGTTAGATCATAAACCCACTTAATCATTGTCTCTGTCAAAGAAGGATTGGGTACTTCAAGAAAGGAAATTACAAAATGTGACTCCGTTTCGGCCAAGCCTATTGCCCTTGGTCGGACGGACACAATTTTGGGATCAAGAAGTTTTTTGCCAAAACAGAATGAGACTACTTTTGCACCAATTATCGTTTTTTCAATGGATCCCCCATTAATAGAAGAAGTATGCGCGTAGTTATCAAAAGTGTAAATATACTTTGCAAAAGAGTGGTTTTCGATTTGACTGATAAAATACAGGCAAAGGTCATCCAGCGTCTCAATGGCTATTTCATTCTTAGATAATTCTTTCACATATATCGGATATATTTCCTTAAATTGACATTTTTCCATCCAATTTGCCAAATCCGCCTCTTCTATCATAGGCTTGACTGCTTTTACCTGCCCAGCGTTTAACTCTTCCGCATGTTTGGACATCACATTTGACTCGCATCCACAAAGAGTGAATGCTGCCATAATCATCACAATCTCGATTGATAACATTTTCATAACTCACCTATCTTTCAAATATTAAAACCGATATATAAAAAGGGAGTATCCATTTGCGTTAAGTGGATACCCCCTTAACATGATCTTTTACTTTCTTAAAGTTTACATTTTGTCACTTCTTACGGTAGACCAATCCATAAGCCGACGGTAGAAATAGTAGTGTCAGCAACAGCGAATACAGCAGACCACCAATCACTGCAATTGCCATGGTCACGAGCATATCTCCCCCTTCGCCCAGATTCATGGCCAAAGGCACCAATCCCAGCACGGTCGTAAACTGAGTCATTAAGATGGGGCGAACACGCGTAGGCGCCGCCTGCCGGATGGCCTCAAGTGGGGACATGCCTTGCCGGCGATACTCTTCTGCCAAGGCCAATAGTACCACACCCTGCGATGTGACCCCTCCCATCATCACAAGCACGCCGATCTGTACAGTCACGCCAATGGAGCCCCCTGCCAGAAACAAGGCCAAGAATGTGCCCGTCAAAGTTAACGGCACGTTTATCATGATGAGAACCGGCAGCAGGAAGGATTCAAACTGAATCGCCAGGATGACATAGGCAAACAAGGCGGCAAAGCCAAGGATCAATCCCATCACGTGTCGACTTTCCGCCATAAATCGGGCCTCACTGCCCATGGAAAAATCAACACCCGGCGGAGGCGTCAATGCCTGGGCCACCTGTTCCGCGCGAATCAGGGCTTCCCCCGTGCTGATTCCGGCGGCATCGGCGCGAACAATCACACGCATAACCTGATCCTCACGAGAGATCTCTACTGGCCCCACAGCCCGACGTACGTCTGCAATATCCCGCAGATAAATCGGCTCACCGTTGCGTGTATCCACGATTAGATTTTCCAAATCTGTTTTGCTGGCCAGCGTCACCTCCGGCACCATCACCCGGATGGGGTAGTACTCTGTGCCCACACGGTATTGGGTCCCAACCAAGCCCTGGACCAAAGTCCGCAGGGTGGTGGCGACCTGACTGACAGGAATGCCCAGGGATGAGGCCCGCGCTCGATCCACGTACACCCGGTATTCCGGTTTGGTCATGTCCATTGAAATATTCACACCAGACAGTCCAGGTGTCTCTGTCAATCTGGCCGACAACTGCTCGGCATACTCAAAGATCAATCGAACATCAGTTCCCTTGACATTGACCTCCACATCCTGCTCCCCTACTTTGCGTAGCCCCTTGATCTTCCGGGGTTTCACAGGCATTTTTGCACCCGGGACCTGGGCCTGTATCTTGGCCACCAGGGGCCTGATCTTACTGATAAACTGCCCTGTACTGATGTGGCGTTGGCTGCGCGGCACGAGCTGAATGTTGAGGTTCCCCTCATTACCCACCTCAAGCGTGTACAGTCCAAACACCCGGCCTCCGGAAAGTCGGAATAGACTCTCGATCTCGGGGAATCCCTGGAGCTGAGTCTCAACCTGTCCTAAAATACGATCAACTTCGCCCACGGACGTCCCACTGGGGGTCTTGAGCTTCACCATAACACGACCATCATCCAGCTTGGGTAAAAATTCTGAACCAATCTGGACAGCCACCCAGAGTCCCAGGGTAAACATGGCAAACACAAGTACCACAACCAGCCACTTCAGTCGCAAGCAAACGCCAAGCAGCCCCTCATAGCCACGAATACCGAATCCAATAATCCTATCAAAGAGCCTGGCAAGTCCGGATAACTTCCCGCCCGGCTCGCCGCGTAAAAGTCTATCTGTCAGCAAGGGTGTCACCGTGACTGCCACCAGCAGCGAAATCAACACCACCCCGGCCACCACCAGCACAAGTTCCTTAAACAACAGGGCTGCCATACCCGGCACAAACACAAACGGTAGAAAGATGGCCAGAAATGTCAACGTGGCTGTGACAATCGCCGAGCTAACCTCCTGCGTTCCACGTTCGGCATAGTCGTCCACGCCTTCGGCCTTGAGACGCGTGATATTCTCCAGCACAACAATCGAATTGTCCAGAATCACGCCCAGTGCCACCACCAATCCGCCCAAAGAAAAGACGTTAATGGAAAACCCAGCAGCCTTCATTAAGACAAAGTTTGCCAACAGGGTCAGCGGCAATGCCACAGCCATAACAATGACCTGTCGCCACCGCCCCAGAAAGAGATAGATCACCACAATAACGAGCAAGGCGGCCAGTAGCGCAGAGCTCTCTACACTCTGGATGGCCCCCATCACATAAAGACTCTCGTCCTCTACATAGCCAAACTCAATCCCTGCCGGCACATCCTTTTTCAATGCCTCCAGCCGTGCCTTAAGACCATCAGCCACAGCCACAGCGTTCGCTGCATATTGCTTCAATACCTTAAATTCAACACAGTCCTTGCCATTAAAGGATGTGCTGATGCGCATCTCCTCATGCGAGTCTTCCACGCGAGCGATATCTTTGATGTACACCTTCTCGCCATTGGGGCCCATGGCCACAACCACGTCTTCAATCTCCCCAAGACTCTCAAATTCGCCCATGGTCCGAACGATTATTTCGCGAGGTTCGATGGTCACGCGTCCGCCAAAGGTCTCAAGATTCTCTTCATGCAGAGCCTTGGCAATCTGGGCGGGTGAAAGCTTATAAGCCTGAAGTCGCTCCGGGTTGAGGTGCACACGGATTTCCCGCTCCAGCCCACCCACAATCTCGGCGCCGGCCGTGCCTGGTACTGTGGCCAGCCGATCCAAAAGCCATGTGTCTGCCCAATCCCGCAGCCAGACCAGATCATGCTGATCCGAAGTAATCATCACCTCAATCACCGGTAACTGGGATGGATCGGCCTTGATAATCACGGGCGGGTCCATATCGGGTGGGAGTTTCTTGGCAACCCGTCCCATGGCCGCCACCACATCCTGGAAGGCCACCTCCACATCGACCCCATAGGTAAAGTTGACCAACAGGGTGTACATGCCCTCAATACTGGATGATTCCAGGTAATCAAGGCCATCCACCGTGGCAATCACTTCCTCCAGGGGATCGGCAATATTGGTCTCAATGTCGTCCGGTGTGGCACCTCGCCACCAGGCGTGAATCTTCACCATCGGATAGGAAATATCCGGCAAATAGTTGACCTCAAGCTGCTTAAGGCTGAACAGACCCGTGACAAAGATGGCCACGGCCAACACCGTAATAGCAACAGGTCGTTTGAGTGCGGCTGCAGTGATCTTCATTATTTATCACCTTTCGTGGCCAAGCTCGCCTGTTGAACCTGGGCACCCTCCTTGAGGTTTAGATTTCCGGCAATGACGATCTCGTCGCCAGCCTGGACACCCTCAAGAATCTGCACGCGCTGCCCCTGTTCCAGACCCATTGTGACCTCGTGCCGGCTTGCCTTGCCGTCGGTCACCACGTAAACAACCTTATCGCCTCTGGGCGTGGTCACAATGGCCGCATCGGAAACCACAATAGCATCCTCCACCACACGGCCCTGCACAGATAGTCGTGCGAACAAACGCGGAATCAACTCCACCGGATCAACAATCCTTGCCTCGATGAGACGCGTGCGAGAGTCTCTCTCAAGCCTGGGATAGACCCTCTCGATATGCGCCTTAAACGTCTTGCCCGGATACGCATCCAGCCGAACGATCGCTTCACTTCCCTTGCGAATGTTGGCAGCGGCGCTTTCAGGCAGCCCAGCCCGTACGACCAAAGATGACGGGTCCATCATCTTGAGCAGCGGCGAACGTGGTGTGGCCAGGTCTCCCGGGCGCACATACACCTCGGTAATCACACCGGCAAAAGGGGCCTTGAGTAGACATTCATCAAGCCTGGCCTGGGCAATGGCCTGTTTGGCAGCAGACTCGTCCACAGCGGCCTGTTGAACCGCAATCTCTGTTTTCGTGGGTCCTGCCTCAAGCATGGCCAACTGTTTCTTGGCAGTCTCAAGCTGGGTTTGACACTTCACATAGCTAACACGGGCCTTCTCCACTGATTCCGCAGGAAGCGAGCCACTTTGAACCAGTGAACCGATTCGGTCCAGATCGGCCTTGGCAAACTGGGTACAATCAGCCAACTGCCGCACGGACTCTTTGGCCTGAGCGATCTCCTCTGGACGAGCACCAGCCCTGAGATCCGCCAGTTTGGCCCTGACCACGGCCAGTGTCGCCTTGGCGGCCTGGACTTCCTGCTTGTACAAGGGCCGTTCGATCTCAATCAGTTTCTGCCCAACCTGCTCTATGTGGTCCCCTTCACGCCAAGGACAAAAAGCAATCGGCCCCTCAATGGTCGACTGCATGATGATCGTATTGGCAGCCACCACATCACCTGTGGTCTCCAGCCATTCCACCAACTGCATTTTCTCAGCAACCGCGGTCTGAACACGGGTCGGTTTCTTGGCCTTGCCCTGGGCTTGACTGCTCTTACCCTTGCACCCGAGCATACCGATGACAGTCGCTCCACAAATCGCAACCACCAAAATGCGTTTTACACTTATCATACTTTTTCTCCTGTTTTCATCTAATTTGTTACCTGCACACTGCTCTCTGGGGTTATTCAGAGATCTTCCTATGGCCTGGGAATCAACAACACCGGGGTTTCCGAGTGGCGTGCTACGTTATGACTGACGCTCCCTAAAAACAGCTCACTTACGTATCCTCGGCCACGACTGCCCATGACCACGAGACTCGCCTCCCCTGCCTTGGCACGTCTGAGTATCTCCTCAATGGGTGAACCATAGACAATATCTATATCGACCTGAGCGTCGCCAATCGCATTCAACCGCGCCTTCAATAGGTCGAGTCGTTTCCGGTCGATCTCATTAAATTCTTCCAAGTGATCCTTAAGGTGTGTGCCCAGCCTGACTTTATCCTGAACGTGAAGCAGGGTGACACGAAGGGCACCGCACTCAACCATGTTGCTCACATAGTCAAAGGCACGATCCGCATGATCAGAGAAATCCGTGGTATAGAGAACGTGTTGCCTGAAATCTCGGCCCTTTCCCACAGGTACGGCCTGGCCTGTATCCCCATCCCCCTTCATGTGAATCACAAGAATCGGTCTTGTGGTTTGATGAAGGATTTCCGTGACAGTACCACCCAGGAGCATCTCGCCTGCCAAATTATGGCCATGCGATCCAACCACGACCAGACCGCAATGTCTCTCCACCGCAATGCGGGGAATTTGGCTGCCTGGAAGACCAGGTTCCGCCACCACAGTAGTACGAAGGCCTTGTTTTTCAAGCCTCTTTTTTTGAGTGTCTAAGACGGCTTCAATATGGGCTTTGATTTGATCAGGGAACGCCACGTGCTCTCGAATCGAAAAACACTGCGCCAGTACACAATCCCGGGTGCCAAGCAAACAGAGAAATTTGGCACAGTCAATGACAGCGAGCGAGGACGGTGACGAATCAGTGGCAATGAGCACTTTGCTAAACATCAATTAGACTCCTTTTGATCTGTCTATGACCTCAGTAATTCCTTCCAGAAACACAACGATAGTGCTTCTGCTCTCATTCGATCTCACCTACGGCCAGGCGGAACTGGGCTAGAGCCGTGTTGTAGTCCGCCAAAGCACGATAGTAATTGGTCTGCGAATCCAACAGGGCTGACTGGGCATCCAGGACATCTATGATCGCCCCTTTGCCCAAATCGTATTTTTCCCGTTCAATACGGAGAGATTCCTTGGCCTGTTCAGAGGCCTTTTGCGTCACATCAATCCTGGCATGTGTGGACTTTATGTTTGAAACGGCGGTCTCCAGTTCAAGCTTGATTTGAAGCCCCAATTTGCGTAATGCTTCCTTTTGAACCATCAAACGACTGCGTTCACGCCTGACTCGGGCACTGATCCTACCGCCTTCAAAAAGCGGGATCATGGCGAAGACTCCGACATCCCCAGCTTCATTGCTCAATGATGAATCTGCAGACCATTGATTGCCATAGGACGCGCGCAGCGATACTGACGGCAATCGCCCTGCTTTTGCCAGGTTGACTCTTTTCTGCTGAGCCGCAGTCTGTGATCTCAGGGATTGATAATCCTGCCGGCTGTTAAATGCCCTGGCAAAACTTGAATCAAGGTCTACAGGCACATCCGCCAATGTAAGTTCACCTTCAATTTGAAAAAGATTGTTTTGCCTGTCTAATCCCAGGAGGCTGGCAAGCAAAAAGCGTTGTATATTAAGCACATTGCGTTCCTGTAACAAACGCTGCTCAATATCGGCAAGCCGGACCTCTGTTCGCAGTAGATCAACACGCGCCGCCTTCTGGGCATCAAACAGCTCAGCCACTCTCTTACGGTGTTCGTCCAAGGTCATTTGCGAAAACACCAATGAGTCAATCACGGCCTCTCTGCCAAGCATGGCATAAAACACATTCGACACATTAAATACCAGTTCCCTGCGACTTCGACGGTGCTGATGCTTTGCTGACTGAGTGACCAATTCAGCAGCTTCCACCTCGTTTTTGAGTCTTCCACCAGTGTATAACGGCACACTCAGAACGAGATTTCCCGACACCACCTCATCTGCAAATCCTAGCACCTCTTGACCGCCAGATCTTCTAGGCGTGATAAGCCGGTCATCCATGTATTGGGTGTACCCCCCCACCGCACTGATCTGCGGCAACAATTGTCCCTGTGCAATGCTCTCTTGGGCCATCGCTGTTTCCGTATTCCACCTCTTACGGGCGATATCAGGATTGTTTTTGAGAGCAATATCAATGCACTGCTCAAGAGACAGTGGAGTTTGAACCACTTGGGCGTCAGAGATACCTTTGGTAACAAGTGCATTTTGGGTGTGATCATCTGATTCTGCAAAAAGAGGCTGTGCCAAAAATGAAACAACCAACAGGGCAATAAAGCGAAATGTCTGTAATCTACACATTGAATACTCCTTGTTTCAGTATTAACAATCTCATATAGGCACAATCCAACGCAAGGGGTGTGCCAAAAGAAATCATAGCAGAACACACAACCACAACTTCTTACATACAAACTATTTACAACGAACTGACTTTCTCAAGCAGGGATGTTTCCTGTAAAAAGCGGCATCGAGTTAGCGCAAACCTCAGAACAGGGTTGCGCTAACTCAGACAATTGGTTTACGACCCGTTAGCCCGTGTTATGTGCCATTAAACCTGGACACTCTCGGTAATTACCTAATTTTTAAGTAATATTATGTTTTGGCTATGCTTTATCTCGGAAGGTGGATAGCATTGAAAATGTATACTGCATGATTACTGCGCCGTATGAGACTTGCGTTGGCCCCAAACGGCGTGGCACAGAAAGGGGATTTCTTAGGAATGTGAGTGTTCTATATAGAGGTTTGACTGGTTTACGTCCAATGCATCAACCACGGCCAATTTGCTGGGCTCCCACTGTGTCAGCATCCTGGAGACCCATCATGCCGGACCTGACGACGACTATACCCTTGATGAAGACATGATTTACCGCAGACCCGTGACCGGAACCCTGACCATCACAGCCCACGACAACACTGACACTGAGCAGGTCACCGGCAAGATCATCGGCCAGGTGTAGGGTCTCTTTGTGGCTGACCTCAACGCGGCCCATGCCACGGTCACGGATGAGGGGACTGTCATCATTGATTTCGGCGGCGTTCTACAGGGCGGCCCTGAACTGCAGGTCACGGAGATCAAGGCCACCGGGACCTTTTCGGGCATATGCCCGATCAGCTCGTGGAGCCTCCAGACGTCCGGCACCGTCACGCTCGCACGCGTGGCCCGTCCTTGACCTGCAAGAAAACATCTTGGCCGCATTGGGAGAGTCTGTGCTGCAACTGGCTGCCGAAGAAGAGATCATGCTGGCAGGCTGGTATCACCGTGAAGCCATTACCCATGTGAAACTTTACACAGGCGCCCTGTAGATTCATGCATTAGAAAGGCTTGTTATTAAGAAATAAAATACTGTGAATTCGTTAACATTTGCGGTTTAACTAGCAATGTGGAACTTAGGTAAGGAGAAAGAGTATGAGGAAGCGATTAATTGGTAAGGGCCTGTTCATGGCAGTCGTTATTGTGGGACTCTTTGTCCTTCCGGGCGTGCTGTCAGCCCAGGGCAACAGCGGATCGGCCAATATAGTGCCGGGCAGCTTCATCTGCCAAGTCAGCGATTTAGAGGATCCTTTTCTAATAGGGCAGCAGGCCGTCAAAGCCACTGGCGGTCGGCTCGGCCATGTGTATGAACACGGTTTCAGGGGATTCTCGATTTGGGTCCCGCTCGGGATCGTCAGGGCCCACCTGCGTGCCCAACGGGGCGTGAGCAAAGTCGAATCAAACTTGATCATGCACACATGCGAGCAAACCGTGCCAACTGGTGTGGCCAGGATTGGTGGTACAGCCAACGTTGGTGCTGACTGCAGTGGCATTGGCATCGCGATCATCGATACTGGAATTGACGTTGATCACCCAGACTTATACGTATTGGGAGGTGTACACTATTACTCTATCAACACGGGTCCGCCATCTCGGCGGGGTGCACACGAGGACGATAACTATGATGATGACAATGGTCATGGTAGTCACTGTGCGGGTATTGCTGCGGCACGAAATAATGACATTGGCGTGGTGGGCGTTGCCCCAGGTGCACAACTCTACGCTGTAAAGGTTCTGGATTCCAGTGGTAGCGGATACTTGAGCGACATTATAGCTGGCATCGACTGGGTCACAGCGAATGCTGGTTCGATTGACGTTGCGAACATGAGCCTCGGTGGACAGGGAATCAGCTCAGCCTACCAAACTGCGATTCAACTAAGTGTTAACGCAGGCGTCACATATGTAGTAGCGGCCGGTAATTCGGGTATGGATGTAGATGGCCCTGATGGTGAGTTTGGAACGAGTGACGACTTCATCCCTGCGGCCTATTCCGGGGAGATCACAGGGGACTTCATGACAATTTCGGCACTGGCTGATTCGGACGGATTGCCGGGTGGTGTTGGGGGTATGACCAGCTATGGCCCCGATGATTCATTTGCCCCCTTCAGCAACTACAGTGCGGCTGGAAAGATTGATTTGATGCTGCCCGGTGTGGACATCTACTCAACTGTCTTGGGCGGCGGCTATGGCGATAAGAGCGGCACAAGCATGGCCTCTCCGCACGCAGCTGGCTTGGTTGCCCTGGCCAAGGCCGGATATGCCACTGGCAGTGTTGCACAGTACAGTTCCTGTGGCTTAGCCGTGTTCAATGATATAGATGGTGACCTGGAGGATATAGGTTGGGCCACTGAGGGCGGGTGTACCCTACCTCCAGTCGATTATCCCCCAACTGTGAACATCACGGCACCTTTGGATGGAGGCACAGTTGACGGTTTAGTTACTTTGAAAGCGACTGCCGCAGATGATGTCGGAGTAGATCAGGTTGATTTTCGCGTGGATGGTGTCAGCATTGGCCAAGGTACTCAGGATATTGACGGCGTCTGGTCTTTCGAATGGGATACGAAAACCTATGACGATGATTCTTATATTGTGAGTGCGATTGCAACGGATACCGCCTATCAGACGGGGAGCGATTCTGTCAATGTCGTGGTTGACAACGTGACTGACCCTCCTCCTGTTGAAGAATCTGTTTATATTGGTGATCTTGACGGCACCAGCCAAACCATCAATCGAAACAAATGGAGGGCTACTGTCTACATTTTCGTTTTAAGCGCGGATGGGCCACCTGTGGCACCTGTGGAGAATGCCACAGTGTCTGGAACCTGGAACCCCGGCGTCCAGATTAGCGGCACGACTGATCAAAAGGGTTGGTGTACAATCGTCTCGGGCAACATCCGCACTGGCACCGATAAGAGCGTAACCTTCACCGTGAACGATGTCATCTACGGCAATCTGGACTATGATTTGTCGAAGAATACAGATCTTGATGGTGATAGTGATGGAACCACAATTACCATTCAGAAGCCTTGATGTACAAAGTAAAAAACCGTGCATCATATGGAACTTGACCTGATCCCTGGCAGCGGCACTACTTCCCTGAGCCGCTGCCAGGGCTATTTTCTAGAGGAGCCTGAGAGCTCTCGGCTCACTGCATCAGTAGAATGGTTGGACCTTAACTGTACCGTCTTCAGCAGATCATTCTAATCATTGAAGTCGAACCTATCATAGTAAATCCGTGAGGCCATGGCTGTGGCCCTATCTTCCAAGTCCTTCGAATGCCAAAATGTCTTTGTGTCAACGACTTTGTTATCCTGGTCAATAAGTATAAGCGTATTCATCGCCGGTTTATTGTAGGCCTCCCAAGCCATGTGCGACATGTCGCATAAACACATGACATTCTTTATCGAGGCAGGAAGTGTATAGGGTGATAAACGATAAATACAATGATTCGTTGTACGCTTACATTTTTCATGGAACCTCAGAGGCCTTGCCGCTGATCGAGTCCATACGGGACCTGAGGTCGCCAGTATCGCCTTCGGTGAACCACGTGTGCGGCCCCCCCCGCACCAGGTCGATGTTCGGTCCGCTGATAGGCAAAGGACAGGCCAAATGAAGAAACCCTCTACATCGACTTGAAAACAAACCAGGATTTCTCATGGCTCCTTGAAATGCTCTCGTATCCGATTGACAGGTCCAATGGTGTCGATCTTGCCATGGGACATGACCACAATCCGCGTACCTATTTCAAAGGCCTCCTGAAGGTTGTGGGTGACATATACGAGTGTGAAGCCAATGTCTCTTTGCAGTCTGAGAATCTCTTTTCTGAGTTGAAGGTTTAATTCCATGTCAAGACTGGAAAGAGGTTCATCCATTAGAAGGGCCTGGGGCTGCAATATCAGTGCCCGGGCCAATGCCACACGCTGCTGCTGGCCGCCGGACAGTTCGCCCGGCTTGGCATCAATATAGGTCTCCATATGCACAAGTTTCAGCATCTTGGCTATTTCTTGTATGCGCTGTCGGGCAGGCATTCCCTGAGACTTCAAACCAAACTCAAGATTCCCCCGCACCGTTAGATGAGGCCAGAGTGCCAGGTCCTGAAATACCATGCCCAGATTTCGCGTCTCCGTTTCCTGCATGGCCTTGCCATCTACAGCCACCACTTGTCCGTCTATTTCAATCATTCCCTTATCAGGCGTGGTGAAGCCGGCGAGAAGGCGGAGCACCGTGGTCTTTCCACAGCCGGAGTGGCCCAGGACAGCTATTCGCTCACCCCTGGCAATCGTCAGGGAGAAATCACATACTGCCGCGCGCTGACCGTAAGATTTTGATACTGATCTGAAAACAATCCCGCTCATAATGCGAGTCTCCTTGACCTAAAGAGCATCACTAGAAATCCCAAGGGAACCAAGGTCGCCACCACCATGATCACGCACAATGCAGCAATAAAGTCCGCGGATCCATTGGCCATAAGTGTAAATATGCGCACGGGAAATGTATCGTGGCCCGGTGGATAGACCATCATGCTAATGCCCGTATCGCGCAGACAGAATATGTATCCGACCAGCCAACCGGCCAACAACCCGCGTCTGGCCAGAGGTACGACAATCAACGCTATACGGCGAAGCCACCGCGCACCCACGATCTGAGCGGCTTCTTCCATCGACGCAGGGATCTGAGTCAACGTGGACGCTGTGATGCGACTCGTTAAAGCGGCATATTGAGCAATATTGCCGAAGATGATGATCGTCGGGGTGGCATAGATCATGTTCGTTGACGGTCTGTTCCAAAGCAGCACCAAACCAATACCCATCAAGGTGCTGGGCACGGCGAAAAGAAACAGGGTCATGGAATCGATGCCTTGCCAAAGTGACAGCGCTTTGGTATGGATAAGATAACCCAAAAAGAAACCGAGGATACTCAGTGCTGAGGCGCCAACGACTGCATAGGTAAGACTGCGCAGCAAGCTGTCAGCACCCCTGGCTATGGCCCGTGCGTAAGCATCAAAGGACATGGACTGTAGCACCAGCACCAGCATGGGCAACAGGACAATGAAAAAACAGAGGGCACTCACGGCAATCAGATATCGATTGCGCATGCGCCCAAGTCGGATCACCAGAGTTCCGTTGCCGGCAGAGGCAAGCTTCACCTCGTAGGTCTTCTTGCGCAGGAACACCCTTTCGACAAACAGAACCAGAAAAGTAATGACAGCAAGGGGCACGGCGGCAGCAGCAGCGGCCCCGAAGTCGTAGAAAGCGGAGAACTGAGTGAAGGTTTCTACGGGAAACACATTGTACCTGAGAAACGTGGGAACTCCGAATTCACCCAGTGTCAACAGGAACACCAGTAACGTGGCCAGCAGGACTCCGGGCAATATCAGAGGAATAGTAATTCCTTTAAGCACGCCCGGCCATCCCGATACAATTCTTCCGGCTTCTTCCAGACGGGGATTGATGGTCTTCAAGAAGGTCATGGTCAGGAGCATCACAACAGGCAGAAACGTTGAGAACAGAACCAATACACAGCCCGGCAGTCCAAAGAGCCACCCGGATGTCCATTCCGCGACAGATGGACTTAAGAAGCGATCCAGAAAACCCTCTCTGCCCAGAAGGAGGGACCAGGAGACAGCGATTATATAAGAACAACACGCTTGGTCATCAATAACCAACCCACTGCTTAAGATAGGGCTGAATTTCCTCCATTTTGTGGGCGACCTGTCCGTAGTTGATATCCATTGCCTTGATCTCCTCTATGGGCCTGACCTCGGCAGGTGTCTCAGTCTCGGAATGTAGCGGAATCTGGGCACAATCTGCAAAGGCCAATTTCCTCTCGGTTGCCCTGGACAGGAGGTAGTCGATGAGCTTCCTGGCATTATCTGGATGCCTAGCGCCCTTGATAAGCACCGTTGCATTGGGCACGATAAGACAGCCTACCTCGTTTTCGCCCTGGTCGGGATAGACCATTTCAATATTCTTGCCCTGTCTGATTCGGCTGACAGCATCGTCGCTGTCCACCAGGCTGTAATCATACTGGCCGGAGCCAACAAAATCAGTGCTCTCGCCATTGCTGGTTGATATGTCAACATTGTTTTTCTTCATGTCTTCCATGAACGCTCTGGCCCTATCATCTCCCCAGAGTGTGAAAATGGCCGCTATTTCAACGGTGGTGGTTCCGAACAACGGATTGGCAATGACGCCCTTTCCCTTCCAGCGAGGATCGGTGTAGGCCCGAATAGAACTGGGTTTGTTTTCTACGTTCTTGTTGACTACAAATACACGCGCCCGAGCAGAGAAGCCCGTCCAAAAGCCTTCCGGATCTTTATACACATCCGGAATCTCTGCGCCCTGGGGTGACTGGTACACGGCCGCAATGCCCTTTTGTTTCAGGATCTCGGCTCGAATGGGCTCATTCGCCCAGAAGACATCCGCCTGGGGGTTAGACTTTTCGGCGATCAGGCGATTCATCACGCCTGTACTCTTGGTCTCTTCCGTGTCGAACACGGCCTTGACCTTGATGCCGGTCTCGGTCTCGAAATCCCTCAGAATGGGCTCCGAAAAGACCTGGTCCTCACTCGTGTAGACCACGACTTCCTGGTCAGGATCAGACGGGCTTCGGGAACAACCTGTCCAAATCAGTGCAAGCGCAGAAATGGCAGCCCACAACAGAAACAAGCATTGCTTATTCCTCTTAAAAATGGTGCTCATAGATCATCCTCTAAAAGTTAAATTGTATGCCCGTGTAAAGCAGAAACTCTGGTTCGTTGCTTATCGAGTCACGAAAACGCCCCCCTGCTGAGATCAACAGGGATTTCAAATGTTTCGTCGAGAGCTTACCTTTTCACGTTGCTTGAAATAGAACGCGGTACAAAGTTGTCAAACGCGGTTCTACCGTCCGCCTTGACCCACAGGCCAACCATACCCGGTTCACTGAAGGTTGAATCCTCCAACTCGATCAGCTTTTTCTCATCAAAATACGCCGTGATCCGTGTTGCTTTCTGTACAATTCTGACTTCATGCCAGGTCTTTGCATCCGTTTTCACGTCGGCCGTACCCAACTGTTTACGGCGTCCGTCCTTAACAAAGTAAATCCTGAAGTTGTTTTCGAGAGGATTCCATCGCGCAATGTAATAGTTGTTCGCATCTTTGGCCCGCCAGATGGGACCCCCGCCCTGGTCCTCCTTGCCTGCGATGGCTTTGACCTTGACCCTGATGCTCACGTCCCCATATCGGGTCTTCTCGGCCATTAGCAGATTGTAGGTGCTGCCACGATTTTTGTTTTTCGTAATGACCACAATGTTGGAGCCTTTGGGCGCGGTATTGTCTTTTACTACCTGCCAGGTTGCGGGTGTGCCCTGCGCTCTGGTCTCAGCCACCTTCCAACCCTGCGGAACAGAGCCAATCTTGTCTTTTTCGAACGACCCCATAGTGCGACGTCCCCCTTGGCCCCTGCCAGCGGCGATACGCTCTGCGCAAAAAGCCGCTTGTTCGAGTACCAGAATCAATCCGGTCATCACCAGAACCATTGATAAACCTATTCTGTGAAAAGTTCTCATGACTCTTTCCTTTCCGCTGCCCCTGGACAGCTTCAATTTTTGTGTGTTCGCTTCGAGCAACCCACAATACAGGCAACAAAAAGAATAGGTTTCTTCGTCCCTGTCTCACTTTCTAATCGCACGGATTGGCAAAGTACCTACAACGTATAAGGTGTTTGTATTTTCGTAAGAATACCAATATAATATCAGTTGTCCAACTCAATAATCTGCCCTTGCTTAATTCTCATTTTTCAACGGCTTACCCATGCATTGTTTTTCAATCATTCAACTTCTTCATCTTCATCCGACGGATCTTTTGAATGCTGGCGTTCACACCTCCAGCTGCTACAGTGATGATTCGGTTCCCAAATGTCAGTCAGGATGTGGATGACCGAAATAGACGTCGTAATCAAATGTGTTGGCTCCGTTGGCATCCCCGTTATCCTGAGTACTTTGCTGGGCAAAGAAGACAACCGCGAGAAACCCTTCGATGATGAAAACTACCCGATTGTCTTATTTAAACGCAGGTAATCCAAACCTCATGCGTTTAATGTATAATAGAGCTAACCGTATACAGATAAGGATCCAGTGATGAAAATAAATACCCTAGTTTGTACCTTCATGATGTGTCTTTTTATATTGACTCAGGTGTCGTTTGGGCAACTAGAGCCAAGCTGGCAGGATACCCCCTGGTCCCACGGAGGTTTAACCCCCACTGGCCCTGTCTGGTCATTGGATGGCTTTTATGATTTTGATGAGGATGGACAAGGCGAATTCTATCTCAGTAGCGCCTGGGGCGGCCCATTCGGAATCGACGCCATGCTTTATGAGCGCAAATCATCTGGTGCCTATCAGATTATCTGGTATACATGGTTTAACCAACTTGATCTGTCGGACAGTAATTACTCTGTTATAACCCACTGCGATCTGGATAATGATCAACGACCTGAACTGGCTGTTTTTCTCGATGCGCCTGCGGGTATGGACAGCCTCTATATCTACGAATTTGACCCCTTAACAGGCCTCTTCCCTTCAGTGCCTACAGCGTCATGGGACTTAAATATAACCGGGGGCATTGAGGAGGTGGGTGCCATTCAGGCGGACGACATTGATAACGACGGCCACCAGGAATTGGTGTTGTATTTTTACGCCTCGTCTCCAGGGTCTGCCCACCTGATGGTGATTCAATTAGATGAAGAGAGCTTGCTGGAAGCACCGCTGTGGAACGTGGAAATGGACGATGCGTCCACGTTCGCATACTATGGCTATTTCCTCAAGATAACAGATCTGGACGGAGACGGTCTCAAAGAAATCATTGTGGTGGAATGGAACTACAGTCGTTTGGTCATTTATGAAGACGACGATTTGGGCTCATTCAAAAAGGCAAACGATCTATTTTTGACTTTTGAACCCTTGGCGTTTAGCAATGACGGCGCCGTGGAAGTCGATATTGACCAGGACGGTTTCAACGAACTCTATCTGGCCTCTACAGCGGGCTACCTGTGGCTCATAAAAAACGAGGGTGATGTAAGCCAGATATCCTATGGTGACAATTTTACGTTAATCCATGATTTCATGTCAGAGGGTGGGCATGTCCCAACCCAATTAAAACTCATGGAACCATCTGGCCCGAATTCCACTATCGACCCAAACTCCACTGTTGACCCGAATTCTATGATAAACACAGACGTGTGCATGTATCTTAGCACAACCGATGTCAATGAAACAGAAAGCAACCTATTTGAAATCAGAGTAACGCCTGGCGATGCAAACCAACCATCAAGCTATGCCATTACCTCCGTATTCACCGAAATCCAACAGAATGATGGACTATTCAAAATATCCAAGTTCGGATTCGGTGACAGCAATGGAAATGGTTTGCTGGATTTTGTACTGGCCTCCTCCAGCCTTGCCTATGAACAACCTCATATAAAGGTGCTGGAACAAAGTGATCCCAATCTTCTACCCGATACCATGGAAAGATGATCCCAGATAACAGGATCATGTCCACCAGAGGCCCATATTAATGATCGGTCACTGTTACTAAGAATCCCATAAAACAAGGTGATAAACTTATCATCATCCGTGTCTTTGGCAAGTTGTGTGCTGCAATGCTTAAACAGCTCGGACAAGTTTTCTCCGAATTCTCTGGCACTGTAGCGAAATATCCCTCGGGCCGTGGCCATCAACAAAGCCGCTCCAATTCCATGCCCTGTCACATCCCCAAGGGCAATGCCTACCTTCTGACCGCCTTCTTTCTTATATTCAATAAAATCATAGTAATCACCACCTGTTTGATCACAAAAGACACACAAAGCTGCAATGGTCACCACAAGATCCTGTGTCACAGAGTCAATGTACGGACCCATACGAAGCAACCCCGACACCTGCTGAACGGGGTCAAACCAAGGCTTTCCCCTGAAACTTGCATTGGGAGACCTTTCTTTGGGATAACAGGTATAGGAACCGTCCACCATAAGAGTCTGTTGTCGCAACATGCCCTTGGGACCAAGAAGGCTTAATTCTCTGCAGACCTGCATCAGGCTTTTCGTTAGATGCTCACCTTCAAGGTCCAGCCGAAGCTCAGTCTCTCTGACTTGGCTACGAATCAGCCCCTCCATAATTAACTGTTCCCTGGCAAGAATCTGTTCGTAATGTTCCAATAACTGGACCAGGGAATTCTTGGCATTTTGATCCAGGGTCGTGTGAATATTTTTGGCGATGTGCCCTCGCGTATAATGCATCGACATCTGACGCAGCACAAGGGTCATCACCAGGGGAACAAGTGACACTGTTAACAACAGAATCAACAATTTATTCCGTATACTCATCACATCGCTCCAAAGTTCCAGATCTTTCCAATGATCACTGTCACGCTATCCAAACTAGAATACACGACCGGGATGACGATCATAGTCAGGAAGGTCCCCACCAGCAAACCTGTGGCCGCCACAATGCCCAGGGGACTCATCCGTTCGAGTCCGATGGCCATTTCGAAGATCAGTGGAGTCAGGCCCACAATGGTCGAGACCGTGGTCATCAGGATCGGTCGGATTCGCAATTGCACGGACTGTACAATGGCCTCGTCTTTTGCGACGCCGCGTTTACGCGCGTGGAGGATAAAATCCAGCAGAAGGATACTGTTATTGACAATGGTACCGCCCAACAGGATCAATCCCATGGTAGCGGGTTTGCACATGGGTTTGTCGAATAGTAGGAGTCCCCACATGGCCCCAGCCACAGCCAGGGGGATGGCACTCATAATGGTGATCGGGTGCTTGAAGGATTTAAACATGGCCAAGAGCAGCATGTACAGCAATACCAGACCAATAAGCAGGGCCTTGCCCATCTCCAGCTTACCGGCCTTCATGTCCGAGGCCGTGCCAGAAACCTGAATTTCATAGCCTTCGGGTGTCTTGATTTGGGCCAGACGCTTGGTGGCCATGGCAGCGACCTGGGCAATGGTATAGATACGATTGCCTCCAGTGACGTCAATGGTGTTTCTTAGTTTCTCACGTGTGATAAACGGCTGATCAAGGCCGGTTTTTACGGAGGCAAGCGTTCTCAGGGGAACCTGACCAAATCGGGTAGACACATACACATCGTTTATTTGCTCGGGTTCATGGATGTCTTTGTCAGCATACTGAACCTTGATAGGGATGTCCAGGAAGCCCTTGAGACGCATGGCACTGGCAGGAACACCCTTAACCGCAGTCTTGAGCTGGGCTGCCACCTGGGCAGGGCTGGTGCCGTAAAACCGGGACAGTTCCGGGTCAACCACCACCTCCTGTTGCTGCTTGTCCACATACCAACTGCGACGCACATCCACCAATCCGGGCACGCCCTTGAGTGCCTCCAGGCTCTGGTCGGCCAGCCGGCTAATCACGTAGGAGTCAGGACCACTGATGATGACATCCAGGGGCGCCTTTGTCGTGGAGAGTGGTGTGGCGCCGTATTCGCTGACCCGGAAGCTGCGTACTCCAGGGAGGGTGCGTAGGGCATCTCTCCATGCATCCTGGATCTCCCAAATCGTTTCTTTACGCTGCTTGCGATTCACCAGATGAACAGTCAGCTTGCCTGACTGGGCCGTGGCACCGCCACCGCCAAAGCTGATCTGCCCCGCTTCAGAACCCACCATCGACGAGACCCTTTCGACACCCGGCTGTTGGTACACCAGGGCCTCAATTCGATTAAGAACCTTCTCCACTTCAGAAATCTTATCATTGGCTGGCGTATCAAATTCAATCACAGCGATGCCAGTATCCATCAAGGGCATCAATTCCCCACCGTTGAGTGGAGGCACGTTTTTCATGGTCACCACAAAGAAGACGCCCACAATCAGCAGAGTCAACACACGCCATCGCAGGGCCTTGCGTAGTATGGCCAGGTAAAATGTTGTTAACGTACCCACAGCTTTGTCCGAATTCCCAAACAAACGTTCTATCCAATTGCGGTGTTCGTGGGGTCGGGCCAGCAGACGCGAGGCCACCAGCGGAATCACTGTCAGAGCCACCAACAGAGAAGCCACCAGGGTCGAAGAAATCATCAAATTTAGCGGACGCATGGTCTGCTGCGTATAGCCCCCGGTAAACATGACCGGCACCAGAACGATCACCGTGGTGAGCATACCGGCTGTGATGGCCAGTGCCACCTCAGACGCACCCTCACGTGCTGCGATCAGGGCATCCGGCGTCTCCATTTGGCGATAGTGCCGATAGATGTTCTCTAGCACTACAATAGCAGCATCGACCACCATACCCACAGCAATGATCAGACCCGAGAGCGTGACCATGTTGAGTGTGTAGGGGCTGAACCACAATACCACCAGACTGGTCAAGAACGCCAATGGTATACTGATGGATACCACAATGGCAGCACGCGTATCCGCCAGGAAAACAAAAATGACAATGATCGTTAATAACACGGCCTGAATCAGGGAGGCTCGCATGCCCTGTACATTAATATCGATGAGCGGCTGTTGGTCGTCGGTGATCTCGAACCGGATGTCCGGGTATTGAACTTTCAACTTGGTTAGAAAGGCCTTGAATGTCTTAATGGCCGCCACAGTCGGGGCGTTATCCGGCCGCATAATATTAATGGCAATCGCAGGCGTACCATTGCCATGATACAGGCTCCGTGGTTCGCGTTCGGTCAGAGAGACCTGGGCGAGATCTGCAAGGCGCACATAGCCCTTCTCGGTCTCTTTGACGGGCAAATCTCGGATCTGCTGGACCTGCGTGAATTCACCGGTCACCTTTACGAGGTATTCCTTTTCGCTCGCGTAGATCATGCCAGCAGGTGCCGATATATTCTGCAGTGATAAGGCACTCAGAACCTCATCAAGTGTGACCTGTTCAGCACGCAGGCGATCACGCTGCAAATCAACCCTGATCTCCGGTTCATGCCCGCCAAACACATCCACATCGGCAATCCCGGGCAGGGTCAGAATCGCATCCATGATCTGATTGTCTGCGAGCAAACGGATGTCCGATAGACTCTTGAGACTGCCCGATCGGGGTGACAGTGCCACCGTGGTCAAGGGACGCGTCGCATCAGAGATGCGATAAATGCGAGATTCAAGGATGTCCCGGGGCAGATCCGGTCGTATCCGACTCAGGGCATTTTGAACGTCCTGGACCGCCTCGCCAATCGGTTTGGCATAGTCAAACTCGGCATTGATGGAAGACACTTCGTCCCGCGAGGTGCTGACCACGCGTTTGAGACCGCTGAGGGTATTGACTTCTTTTTCAATCACCTGCGTAACTTTATCTGCGATATCACGAGCCGCCGCACCAGGCTCGACCGTGATAATCACCACCTGCGGTGGGACCGTATTGGGAAAGAGATCGGTGGGCGTTCGCACAAACGCGAAGCTGCCCAAGGCCACCACTACCAATACCAAGGCGATGATGGTGTAGGGATTCTTGAGAGAGAAATGGGTGAGGCTCATTGAAGCACCTCCACCTTTTGCCCTGCCGATAACCGGGTCCACCCCAGGAACGTACTGGTCACGACCGGCTGATCGGGCTTAATGCCCTGGATGGCCACCCGGTCGCCCTGGGAAGCCCGGACCGTAACAACGTGGTGAACCAATGTATTGTTGTCTGTCACCACAAAGATATGCTGCAAACGATTGGGACCCTGGACAAGGGCCGAGGCCGGTACGATCACCGCATTTTCCACAGGAGACAGAGTCACGGCCAGAGACAGAGTCTGTCCAGGAATCAAACCAGCCCCCAGGTCATTCGAGACAAAGACCTCCGCCCGTTGCATACGCGCCTGATCCAGGGATGGGAACAGGTGAGATAAGGTGGCACTGCGTGTCTCGGACCCCACTGCGAACAACACGTCCAGTCCTTCATGCACCTGGGCCATGTCGGTCTGGGGCACATCAAAACTGAATTTAAGCTCTGACCGATCCTCCACCACCAGCAGGACCTTGCCCGGTGCAGCCAAGTCTCCCAAGTCCACCAAACGTTGGGTCACCATACCCGCATAGGGACTGAGAATCGTGCCGTATGCCAGCCGGGTCTGGAAGGCATCCCGTTTTTTGTCCAGGGCCATGACCAGTTGGCGAAGGGCCTCAGACTGGTGTTGCCCTGCCTCAAGCCGGGCCTGGGCCTGTCGGGCCTTATCCATGCTTCCTTCGGCAGTGGAGGCCGGAATATCATTCTGATCGAGCAGGGTTTTGTCCCGCAGAGCCTCACGCTGCCCATAGGCAGCCGATTCCCGAAGAGACACGATCGTGGCCTCATTGGCCCCAAAATCAGCCTGAGCCTTGGCAATCTCCGCCTCCACTGAAGCCAGATTGGCACGAGCCTCCTGCGTGTCCAGAGTCAATAGGATCTGCCCAGCCTCCACGCGATCGCCTTCATCACAATGAAGCTGCGTTACGGTGGCGGTAACACGGGCTGAGACCTTGGCACTCTGCAAAGGTTCGACCACGGCCAGATAATTAATGTGTTGAGCCAATGAACCACTCTCAGCCTGAACTGCCCAGACCGGCATGGGACGCATACCGTACTTCGGGGCCTGGGCCAGGGCCTGTTTTTTTCGTCTGACCAGGCCGAATGCGCCAGCCACAATGAGCAAGATAACCACGAGAATCAAGACACGTCTAAACCAATATTGCTTGTTCATACTTTGTCTCCTAAGGCGAGATGCCATTGGGCAATAGCCGTATTGTAATCCGACAGAGCTGCAATATGGTGGGTCTCGACCCCGAGCAGAGCAGCTTGAGCATCCAATACATTCGTGATTGATCCACGACCTGCACGATACTGATTCTGCTCAATGCGTAAACTTTCAATTGCCTGATCCACGGCTGTTTGCGTGGCTTCCACGCGTTGACTCGCAGTAGTCATGTTGAACGCAGCACTTCTTACCTCTGATCGCACCCGAAGTTTGAGCTGGCGAAGCCGCAGTTTCAGGACAAGCCATTCTGCCTTTGCCTTACGGACCCGAGCACTAATACTTCCGCCTTGAAATAGGGGAATCTTCAACCCCAAACCCACATAGGCCACATCTTCAACATTATCCGTACCGGACGGATGAACCGTGGGATCCGCAGCATAGCGTAACCCAATATTGCCCTCCAACCCCACGGTGGGACCACGCTCGCCTTTGGCTGCGTACAAACGTTTCTGTCCGGCTCGCACTGCAGCCTCCATTGCCCGGACATCAGGCCGATAGCTCAAGGCCCGGTTCAGGCCCTCATTGGGATCAACATCCAAAGGCGTCATGGTCAAGGTCCCGACAACACTGAATGTTTCCGCCCCATCAGCAATGCCCATACGTTCGGCCAAGGCATCAAGTAAAAGAATCCGCCCGTTCTCCGCAGCAATGCGCTGCTGGTTCAGATCAGCCAGACGGACTTCCACACGCATCAAATCCACGCGTGCAGCCTTTTGGACTTCGATCGCATGCTGCACAAAGGTGCGATGTCGTGCCAGGGCCTTGATAGATTGATCCAGAGAAACCACCACCTGTTCCTGTGTCAGTATTCTATAAAACAGTCGCTTGATATCAAAGACCAGTTGTTGGTCCGTTTGATCGACCTGGTGAGCAGCTGACTGAGCCATCTGATCTGCGGCATCGAGTGTGTTTTTAATCCTACCCGAAGTAAACAGTGGCATCTGCAGCCCCAGGCCCACAGTGGCGTTATCACTCCCAAAGACTCCGGCATCAATCGGGGAACGAGGCATCACCAGACGCTGATCATCATTATAGTGGCGGTAAGATCCTGCCACATCCAACCACGGCCAGCGAGCCCCGGCAGCCTCATCTCGAGTTGCCTTGGCTGCCAGTGCAACCTGCTGTGCTGCGGCCAGGTCCGGACTGTGTGCCAGTGCCGTTTCAATACATTGTTCCAGGCTCATCCCGGCATAAACACGCGGCTTGATCCCCTGGGCGTCCGCTGCAGCCGGATCTTCAACTCCACGGGCTTGTTCCCATGTGACACCAGTCAGCAAGACTACACCTGCCACGGCTACCCAAATGATCTTCATGATCCTAATCTCCTAACAGGGTATAGACAACCACCCAAAATAAAGCAATTCCAAAAAAACATCGCTGAATGTGGTCATTAACAACAAACAGAAAGACAAACACAACGGTCTTCATCATCCCCCATCATCGAGCAAACTACCCATGAACAGCCTTAACTTGTGGGCTCACATGGCTCTGAACATCTTCTGATCCTGCTTGTATTGTTTCTTGATAAGCTGAGTCACACATCCGAAAAACTCCAGCATACATGACGCCTTCAACGCATAAATCACCTTCAAGCCATCCTTCCGATACGATAAAATGCCCGCATTGACCATCAATGCCAAATGGCGTGAGACATTAGATCGTTCCGCACCAATATGCTCGGCAATATCGCACACACATTGCTCGTCGTCTTTTAAATAGTCCGTAATCGCAATTCTCAATGGATGAGCAATCGCCTTAATGATCTCAGCCTGTTTTTCGAAGAGCAATCGTTTGTTTTCATTCATCATTTTTTGCCACCTTATTAGTTGAGTATGTGTTTATATACTCACATATGATACAGTTGTTCAACAAGAATATTCTTAATTGAACAGTTTTATTTGGGGTATGACCAGGGTCCCGAAAATAATCCACACTGGCTATGAATGGTGGTAATTTAGTCAGGAAAGCGTTCACGTGGTCGTGCGAACCTTTGGACTTTGCTTCGCGGCTCCAATCCAATCGGGCCTAGAAAGAAACGACTCAACTCTTGTAAATTCTATTCTTATCTGCTCTAATAACTCTCCGGCATTGGATAAGTCTTCTTGAGAGGCCTTTTGCTTGAGTTCGAAGGTTGCTTCTGACAATTTCATGGCGCCCACATTTCCAGATCCTCATCTTATGGCATGAGCATGCAGTTTGACTTCCTTTGCATGACCGGTTCTTACCACTTCAGTTAATTCTGCTAAGTGCTTCTTCTTGTTAGAAATATGTCGTGCAGCATGTCTTTCACTGGAGGGGTAATGATCATGATGAAGCGCCACTGCGTGGGAATCCAACGCTTTGGTCTCATAGAATCGCTTGAATATGTGAGTTCTTAAACCCAACTGTCACCGAGTTAAACGGTCACTCAGAAGGTGGCGAAATCCAGATATCCCAGGTCAAGGTCAGGGTGGAAAACGGCGTGTCCATGCCTGCCTGTTGGTACAGGTCTGTTTCACCCTGTAGTTTCAATCCACCATCGCACTCAAACGCCTCGTCAATCTCGAAGCGAGGATTGCCAAACTCTTCTGTGCCCTTAAAGAAGAAAACCGTGGGATTCCAGCCTATTGAGATCCCACCCACCCCTGGAAACTGATTATCCCAGTTGAAGTCTTCGTTGACGGTGTCCACGTCTGTGGTAATGCTGTAGATTTTGGTCGTTGGATCCTGCTCAAGCTTGACCATGGCATGACCCCGCAGGGTGCTGTCACCATCTGCTTTATAGGCACCTGTATCCTCGACCCTGTACAGTCTGGACCAGAAGTGATCGTGACTATAATCCGACGAATCAAGTGGGGCATTCCCAATGACAATACTTTCTTCCATGTCGTTAAACAGATCAAAGCCCTCCATGGGGATGTCTATGTCAAAGACCTGCCGGATTTTGATCGTGCCCCGGAAACAGTCTGGATTGACCGCTTCGAAATCGTCCGCCAGAACAAAACAATCACTCTCACGTCCAAACGGGTCGAGCAGCCCATCCTTATTGGCGTCCTCACACCCATCAAATACGCTTTGATCCATAGGATCATCATTAAAACTATCCATTTCAGGAGACTCATCATAGAAAATCTTGTCATGATAAAACACTTCCTTAGACGCGGATTTATCCTGACCATAGAGCCAGGACACGAGCAAGGGACAATCTTCGCTCCGCGTACCGACATTGTGCCCCAGATCACCATAAGGATCGTCCAGGTGATGGGTTGCCATGGCCGCCCGAGACTGAGTCCCGGCTTCCTCGAACAGGTAATAGGTAATCCGGTCCTGGCTTAGCGTCCTGCCCCCTGCTGACGCCATCATGGACACGCTGCACCTTGTACAATACATGCGACCATGCCGGCAGTGAAAATCGTTGGCATGGGCATCACACCACGGGCATCGGCCCTCAATATCGCAGCCATCCAAACAGAGCATGGTCGTATCCTTGCGCTGACATTTTTGGACAGTCAACACTTGACTGGATGCGATCAGTACGGGTCCTGTCGACGGATTGGCTTTTAAAGTCTTCGCGGAATTGGCCTGTTTGTCCAAATTGGCAATCATTACGTCAATATCATAGGGTTCACGAATCACTCGGGTGGGCACACTCCAGGGGCCAGGATCATCGGGATAGGCGGAGTATCCCCGAACCCGCCAATACCACGTGCCAGCTTCCAAAGAATCCTCCCACAAAGAAGCCCCCTCCACAGTACTTTCCAGAGCCACACTCGCAAACCCTGGGTCACTTGAAAACTGAAATGTCGTATGCGTACTCCACTCAAATCCGTCCACATAAAAGGTACAATTCGACGCAACCTCTGTCCCATCTGAGGGAGAAAAATGGACTGGCTGCGGCAATGGATTGTACAGGCCGGGAGTCGCCGCATGTTGAAGTCTGTATTGCCAGAATTCAGATCTCACGGGATTAGACTCGGACGCTGCCAGGGAGGCAGGCAGACGTATCAGCACATCGCCTGGCATATGGATAGATTCCGCAGCCGTGTAAAAACCGCGCACGGGCATCAGCGGAGCACCACAACTCAGTGGCATGTCCAAACTCGCCCCCTCAAGCCCCCAGGTCACAGCATCAGTCGGCCCATCCGGTCCACTGAGCACACAGCCATCCCCCTACCCAATAAGCCAGGCTTCTGGCCCACCATCAAGGACAATCACCTTGGAATCAGGATCTATCCCTTCAGGCAATGTGCCTGTCGTAATTAGAATAAGACTGCCTGGCAGACACTCTGTTTCAGAGGTGAGTTCCAATGACCAGCCTGAAAGAAACGACACCGTCCAACCTGAAAGCGAAATGGTAGATTCGGAGGGATTGACCAATTCGATCCAAGGTCCAGACTGGTTTTCGGTTTCACTCTCAAGTTCAACAAAAGGACTGATTTCATTGATCAGCAGATGGGCAGCGCCCTGCCCCTGGGAACCCTGACACACGAAAATAGAACAAATCACCGCCAAAAAGAAGCTAACTGAACGATTTCTTACCATCAACTCACTCCCAAACAAACATTGAATCCTGACAATAACGTCCCAAATATGAGGTTTTTACCATTATACCATCTTCCGAGGGTGGTTCAACCCAGGAAACCAGCCAAATGGCAGTTCAGCGAACGTTGGCAGCAAATCGATCGTCGTGGCCAATTCTTCACATACCATGCCCGCTGGCACTTTTTCGGAGCACCACATAATAGTCGGCACTCTCGAAACGCTCCTTCGCCAGTCGTGTATCCGCAGCCGTACAGTGGCCGGTTCGTTCTGCAAGCCAGACTGTTCATGTCGCGGGCCATGGGCGCACCATTGTCCGATGTCCAGCGTTCGCTTTTCAATGCCCAGCTCCACAAACTTGTCGGAAACCTCAGATTCAAGCTGTTATTTTGTCTGATAACGGTAATTGAATCGCCTGTCCGGGGCACTGTCGCCGCTTACTGAAAACTCTATGATATCATCAGGCTTCTGCATATTGTCCGCCAAATGAAAATCAAACGCAACAGGGTCCCCCCCGCTGCCCTGGCCAATGTCGGCACGCGGGATTCTTATTTCCATCTTTCTACCGGAAACGCGGTAGGCAATACTCACCTTGACATCAGTCCAGTTCCAACCTTTGGCGGTGGCCTTGAGAGTCGTGCTCGTATCGCTACTGACAGCCATGTTGATGACATAATCGTACCCTTCCCAACCGTCAGTATAGTCTTGGTCGGCATTGAGAAACAGCATCATCCAGTTGGTATCTGTATGTGGAGTAACATCTTCAGCCGTCTCTATATAGAAGTAAATGTAGGTATCATCTCTGGCAACTTTGGCAGTCATAAAATCGTTTCTGCCAGTCTTATTGGTGTATGGACCTGCTACACCCCAGCCTGGATGCTTTCGATGTGTCGTGTCATTTACCCAGTCCCTGTATTCAGGGCCAACGTTATCCCAGTCAGCAAAGCCTGCATCGATGGTGATTGTTTTAGCGGCTGAAGGGCTCTGAGCTTGCCTGACACCCTTGTATTTCCGAATACCATCAATCATCTGGTAGTAGTAGTTGTCAGTATAACCCTCCTTCATCGGTTCAATATCGCGGCTGTATTCCTTGTTATACGCATCGATGAACCATGAATCTCCGGGCACCATTCTCTTGCCTAGAAACATCGATACGCCATCGCCGCTGCCGCGAAACAACTGCCTTTGAGCAACCCATTCGTTCCAGCCAGTAATGAAGAGCAGCTCCGGGTCGATATCTTTTAACCTTTTCCACTGTTCGGCAAAGCAAAGCCCCTGGTCTTCAGTACCAGTGCGACCATACTCATCGTGCTTCGGCTGAGAGCCGTTGTGGAAACTTCGCCCTATACCATGTCCATGCGGAACAATGCCCACGGAAACAGAAAGCTCTTCCGCTATGTCAGAAGATTCATGCCAGCCATATTGCTGCGGATAAAAATCCATCCACTTCCAGAGATCGTGGCCCGGCGACATCCAAGTCCACGCATATCGCATAGTGAAAAAATCCCTCACCTCCCTGCTATGATCACTCGAACCCCCTTTTATTGGCGCCATAATCAGCGGCTTGCCCTTGAAGTAGAACCACAACGCCGGATAAAGTTTTTTCGAGTATAGATCGTCGTAGAGGGTCTGTACCACTGCGGCGCCATTGGAGTTTGTCATAAAGCATATTTGTGGCGTGGTTCCGCCTCTGGCTCTTATGTCCATAAATACACGGCATAACTTCATGTAATTATCTTTATAGGTATGGCTGTTTGTCACATCAAACACAATAACATCTACGCCGGCGTTCGCTATCATGTGGGCGTGCTTGCGCATCACATATTCATCGCTAGACACATAGTAGCCCAGTTCGGACTCCCCCCAGTGATGGAAACGCCCTCTCGGACCCCAAGCCGGGTGGGTCGGGTTGGCCGCTAGAAGTTTGGTGATATCGTGTGGACCGGTCGTGCTGTGTTCGCCATGCCAGATGAAGTAGAATAATGCAACCTGCCTGTTGTCTCGAGGCGGACCGCACTGCTCATAACCAGGCAGCGATCTGCCCAGAGCATCGGTGGCGACCCAGCTGTCGGCATACAGGTCACGCACCTTAAAAGAAGCAGTATCTTTCTTAGCTGCACAGCAGACAGCTTCAGCCGCCTCTTGGCCCTGACCTCCATCAGCCTGCTTTGCATAAGACAGAACCAACAAGCACAAGACCACGAATGCCACTACAGAAAATCTATAAAACTTCATTATTTCAGGTTACCCTTTCTTTCTCCAAATTTGCACAAAATTCAGTTCTCAAGTTTCCGATTATAGCCGCACCTTATCAACTCCGGGTGACTTACTTGTGTATAGAACTCCTGGTATTGACCCGGGGATCGGGGCAGCGTCTTGGGCGCCCTGCCGCAAGCTTTTCGTTTAGGCTCCGGGATAAGCAAGCCGTCCATCAGTGTTCCTTTGTCACCCACGTAAATGAGAGACATGACGCGGCGTCCAAGTTCAAGCGCCTTGGGCCGGGGCGCACTGAATCCATTGTCGTGCCAGATGATGGTTACCGGAAGCATGCCTTCGCGTGCTGGACATTCAGGTCACTGGCCAATGCAATAGATGGCCTTATCGGTTCGCATGATCAATTGATTATTAGATATAGCAATCGATCCATTCGTGCGCGAGGCATCATCCTGGAACTGATTGACGGCAAGCTGCTGAAACGTAGGCTTGGCCGCGACCACATAGGTGCCCTTCTCTTGTGAGGGCGCGTAGAGCTTGCCATCAGCCGCAGTAAACGACGAATAGATCAGACCGGGCCGTGGTGTTAACGATTCTTCATACACGACCTTACCGGTCTTCGCATCCAGGCAATAGACTTTACCGCGGGATTCGTGGCACCAGTACAAATACCCATCGAGGTACACGGGCGAGGAGACATTCGATCCCCTGTCCGTGGTCCACAGCACATGCGTTTGGGTCACGTCCCCCCGACCGCCGGCCCGGACCGCAATGGCCGTATTTTTCCGGCCGCCAATGGCAAAGACTACGTCTTCATGGGTGATGACCGTGGGGCAGATGTAGCCATCCGGGATACCGTCGCAATGCCAAAGTTCCTTACCTGTGTCAGGGTCAAAACCAGTCACTTTACGCGGCACATTGAGCACCAGCTCCTGTTTACCACCGACTTGAACAAGCTGCGGTGAACTCCAGCAACTTTTAATCTCAGGCGTACGCCACGTGATTTTCCCCGAGTCCCTGTTCAAGGCGACCAGGGATTGGCTTTCAATGCTGGCATTGACAATCACCAGATTCTTGTAAAGTAGCGGCGATGTGCCCGAGCCCCAACCATGGGTACCTGACCCGACAGGCGTATTCCACAGGGTATTTCCCTCTAAATCGAAGCCATAGACACCTGAGATACCGAAAAATGCATAGAGCTGCTTACCATCCGTTGCCAACGTGCTGGAGGCATAACCATGACGTGAATCATTACCTCTTTTATACTTTGACTCTGGAAGTTTCGGAGCAAAATCCTTTATCCAAAGGATCTGACCTGACTGTCGATCCAGGCAGATTAGATGGCGCCTCAGGCTCTCCATATCACCTGGTTCCTTGATCAATTTTCCATACCCGGAGTAAGCAGTCAAGTAGATTTTCGTGCCCAGGATGACGGGACTTGAGGTCCCCAAGCCAGGCAATTCCGTCTTCCAGACAATGTTCTCTTGGGCATCCCAAGTCGTTGGCAGGTTCGTGGCATCCGCTTTGCCCCCGCCATCGGGGCCGCGAAATCCGGTCCAATCGGCTCCCCAGGCGGATGCTGAAAACAGGCTACACAGGACGATGAACAGACACATTGCCCCAGATTTCCGTAAATGATTTTTTAAGACATCACTTGTTATGTTCATTGCTTACTCCTGTATCATTAAAAACCATTCAAATTTGAATGAACTCATCCACACCATTGGTTCACTGAGTAACGATACGCCGCTAGAGAAGAAATTATAAATCATCGTTACAGATCTCAACAGCACAAAAAACTAAAAAGCGGACAGTTTTATGACCTGCCCGCTGGGTATTGCTTGATCCAACATCACCCTTTAAACGCCTTCTGGATCTATTCCCCTGCGAGTTTTTCGAACAAAATCAAATCTTTATTTTTATCGCAGGGTAGACTACTGAACAACGTTTAATGTCGGATTCAATGTGGGCATCGGCCTGGTTGAGCACAGTAGCTTGGTGGGTTTAGTCGTCAAAAAAAAAGGGTCCCAATCAGACTGGGACCCTGCAACATCATGAATTAACTGCCCTTAATAGTCATTGGCCAAGGCTATGGTGCAATGGCCACTAAATTTCTATCTGCCACATCCACCTACACGACTGACACCTTGACCTCGCATGCCTGCATTGCCAAAACGCCCCTGACCCTGACCACGCTGGCCTACATTACCAAAACGTCCTGGGCCCTGACCTCGCTGACCTGCATTACCAAAGCGTCCTTGACCCTGGCCACGCTGACCTGCATTACCGAAACATCCCTGGCCCTGACCACGCCGGCCTGCATTACCAAAACGTCCTTGGCCTTGACCACGCTGACCTGCGTTGCCGAAGCGTCCTTGGCCCTGACCACGCTGACCTGCGT
>CAZBTJ010000037.1:31056-42569 GCA_964494325.1 uncultured Pirellulales bacterium | reverse complement strand
TCTTGTTTTTGTTAATTGAAGTTCTGCACACTTCAGGGGCAAATAAAAACCATGTTTTCAGGGCATGCCTGTCTTTTGTTTGTCAAGTATCGAGTTCTTACCAGGTCTGGGATTGCATGTTCAGCGTCCTATTCCACGGGTTCAACAGTCGTGGTGGAGTCCATAATGATCTGGGTGGGTGCTTCGCTGTCCGTTTGTCCGGCCTGGCTTTGTTGCATTTGACCTCTAAACAGGGTTTTCTGGGTTCTGCTTTGGAGCCAGCCCGTGTGGCGATTAACGATCAATGTCACCTGTGATGAACCAGCCAGGTCGCTGGTGATTGTGGTCTGGCCCATGTCATAAACAAACGGCGGTTCTTCCTCGGTTCTTTCGCCCCGTGCCTCAATCCTGCAGGTGTTTTCATCAAGTGATGTCACTGAGTATGTGGCCGGTACATCTCTGTTCATCTCAGCCTTGACTGTGATGGTGTCGTCCCAGCTCATGTTGTTTTCAAGGGGGGCAGAGGGCAATAAAACGATCAAATCTCCAAGTAATCTACGGGTCATAATACTCTGCCATGGGATCGGCTTCGCTCGATCTATTGGCGAACTTGATCATGGCTCAACTCCTTGAGTACAGAAAGAAATCTCAATATCCATAAAGCAGTGTATCACATGGTATATGACGCATCAAGGTGATTAATTTCGTGGACAAGGCCGTTGAATTTTATGATGCGGGAGTATACCCTTTGTGTTAAAGTCAGGATAATTGACTACGATGCGGAGAGATTGGGAAAAGCCTGTAAAATATCGTTCCGCCATGTTTTGACACAGACCAATCGAAAGGAAGAAAAATTATGATGTCAAAGAGTAAATCAAAAAAAGGGCTTCCACTCAACGTCTCCAGACGGCGTTTTCTTGGGCAGGCCTCTGTTGCAGCGGTTTCAGCTACTATTGTGCCACGCCACGTCTTGGGCGGTGCCGGCTATACGCCCCCCAGTGAAACATTGAATGTGGCCATCATCGGCACAGGCGGGCAGGGGCTTCACAATATGCGTGCGCTTCTCAGAGAGAGTGATGTGCAGATCGTGGCAGTGGCTGACGTCATGGAAGAGGCAGATTACAGCCAGTTTTACTATCGTGGCACGGCCGGCCGGGTTCCAGCGATGAAAATGGTGGACAAAACAACAGCCGATCGCTCATCTGTAGGACAAAACAAAACCTGCCGGGGTTATGTGGATTTCCGCGCCATGCTCGATGAGGAGAAAAGCATTGACGCTGTGCTGATCGCGACCCCCGATCACATGCACGCTGTCACTTGCTTGGCCGCCATTGCCAGAGGCAAGCACGTGTATTGCGAAAAACCGCTGGCTAGAACCGTGTATGAGACACGTCTTGTCACAGAGGCGGCACGCAAGGCAAAGGTCGCGACTCAAATGGGCAACCACGGTCATAGCGGCGCCGGCATTCGCATGACCGTGGAATGGATTCGTGACGGCGTCATCGGTGACGTGCGCGAGGTACATGCCTGGTCCAGCGGCTCGCCAAACAGTCAATTTCGTGACCGGCCAACCGAGACCCCTCCCATACCAGCGGGCCTGGATTGGGATCGGTGGTTGGGGCCAGCAGCACACAGACCCTACCATCCTATCTACGCCCCATACAGATGGCGCCAGTGGTGGGACTTTGGTACAGGTACCATGGGTGACATGGCGTGTCACAATATAGACCCCGCTTTTTGGGCCCTGGAACTGGGGCATCCTTCAAGTGTGGAGGCGCGTTGCGCAGGTCTGAACAACGAGACGGTTCCCTATGCGGCCACTGTGTATTATCAATTCCCGGCTCGCGGCAATAAGCCACCTGTGAAATTGGTTTGGTACAGTGGCCTCAAACCGCCACGTCCGGAGGAACTGGGCGAGGGCAGAGATTTGATCGGAGGCGGCAACGGCATTCTGTTTGTAGGTGACAAGGGGAAACTCATGTGCGAAGGCTGGGCTGGGAGTCCGCGTCTCGTGCCATTAGAAAAGACCAGAGAATACAAAAAACCACCGGCTTCGATCCTTCGTTCCAAGGGACATCATCGGGACTGGATCAACGCGTGCAAGGGCGGTAGCCCTGCCAGCTCCAATTTCGACTATTCTGGCCATCTGGCCGAGGTCGTGGTGCTTGGTAACGCGGCCATGCGAGTGCAGAAGAAAATCCTTTGGGACGGGCCAAACTTAAAGGCCCTGAATTGTCCAGAGTTCGACGCCTTTATTCGTCCCGAATATCATAACGGGTGGACTCTTTGAGCCACTGAACTTAACACATGCTGATCCTGCATACGAAACAGACAGGCCGATTCTCATTGGATTGGCCTGTCTGATATCATAGGCGGAGCATTTCACTTGAGCACTTCAAAATTTCTGATCAACTCAATTCCCTCATCTCCATTTTCATCTTCGGCGACTTCTTACTTGCCATATCCTCACTACCGCCTACGACCGTTCTGTTTTGTCTCAACTGTTACAAAGCACTAGTGTTACACTCAAAAGGGCACACATTTTTATGAGTGCCCCCTTAAGCCACCCCTATATGGCGTCGATATACTATCGGACGGATGTCCAATCATGGGTACACATTAGATATTAATGGCCGACGGATCGAATAATAATCTGGCCCAATTGTAGGAACACACTTTATGACAACGACTTACGAATCCCAAGCCACCGGATGCTATCGTACTGGAACCATTGGTCCCTATGGCGATACACTGAATACCTTCCTCTTGAACGCCATTCTTGAACGGACCACAGATGTGCATCTGCACAGTACGGATAAAGGCATTAGGGTCCTATATCGTGTTGACGGTATTGTGCATCCCAAAGTTGTTTTACCTTGGGAAAAAGGTCGTAAGTTGTTGAATCAAATTAAGGCCGCGGCTGGTTTGGATGCGGTCCGTACCTTCTGTCCGCTGGAAGGCCAGATCCATTGGCACCATGGCGACTCCAAACTAGAGATCCGCGTCACCTTAACACCAATCCAAGAACACGAATCGATTCATCTGCGCATGTTGCGTTTGCCCGCAGATGGTTGGAACATGGAGAAACTTGGCTTTACCAAGAAGGATCAGCAGGTAGTGTCAAATACAATCCACACGCAAAGTGGTTTGGTTTTGATCTGTGGGGGGACGGGGTCCGGAAAAACCACGACCATGTATTCATTGGCCTCACTCCTGGATCTCACCACGACGACGACCTATTCTATTGAAGACCCCGTGGAATACACCCTGTCCCATGCCCAGCAAATTGAAGTGGATGAACGTCACGGTTTGACCATGCACGAGGGATTGCGAACGATCCTGCGCATGGACCCGGATCTCATTATGGTGGGTGAAATCCGTGATAAAGATTCAGCCATCGTGGCAGCGCGCGCGGCCCTGTCCGGTAAATTGGTGTTTGCTACCATCCATGCCCATGATGCAGCCGGAGCCGTGGATTCCCTCCATTATCTGGGCGTACCCATGCAAATCATCGGGAGTGCCTTGCGGTTGGTGATTGCTCAAAATTTGGTACGAAAGGTGTGTGACTGTTGTGGTGAATTCGTTGAACCTTCGGATCAGACCTGTGAAGTTTTTACCCGCTTTGGTGTGCCGCTTCCGGAAACTTTGAAACAGGCAGGTGCCTGTACTGAGTGCAATGGTTATGGTTATTATGAACGCACCGGTCTTTTTGAGGTGCTGCCTATTGATGGAAAACTCAAGACCATGATCAGCGATGGTCTTCATCATCAAAACTTGTCACAACACCTACGTTCACAGGGTGTGACATCCATCATCCAGGATGGGTTGAACAAGGTCGCACAGGGTATCACCACCATGGATGAAGTCCATCGGGCCTGCAAGTTTAATCCCTCCAGTATCCTCGTGGAAAATAGCTCTCAGGATTGACCTCCTGCAAAGAGAGTTTTGTTCTGTGAATTGTGTAGGCACCAAGCCACGGAGGAAAGCACCGTGCCATCCCTTGGTAAAGTACCAGTTAACACCCATGGATTTGTATCAGTTTCCTTTTACCCTGCGAGCGGTAAAGTAGATTGTTGAATCTATCTTTCAATGCCAGAGAGATCACCCCTGTCTTGCGGCTTTGGCCAAGATTATCCATTGATCTCGCTCAGCCTTCTGTGTATAATCAGGACTATGGTTGCTCATTCTATTAGATCCGTTAGTTGTATCATGTGATCAAATGTGTGTTAAAATGGCATCACGGAGGAAATATAGCGACTTGTAGGGCGACAGAAGAATCCCATCCATAAGGGTGTTTGGCCTTAAATTCCGTTATATCATCTCATGATTTGAAGAAAATGCCTGGTATAGAGCCAGGTTTGATATGTTGTTCAACTATTTTTGTAGGAGGAAGTAGTATGTCTTCAAAAACAATGGTCGGAGTATCTCTGGTGATGATGGGTCTATTGACCTGTGTTGCTGGGGCTGGTGAACTGGCACCGAACAGCGGTAGTCTCAATGGAAACCTCTCTTTGTGGTTGAGAATGCCAGAGATAAACTATGATCCTGGGACTGGGATTTGGACAGATCTTAGCCCCAAAGGCAACGATGCTGTTGCCATAGATGGTTTTGTGGGACCCACGTTATCTACCGGTGAAAATGCCGCCGTGTTTGCGCAGCCTTTTAGCACCGCGCATTTTGATCCAGCGGCCAAGGATCTACTAAAAGCAGTGAATCTCAACAATGGTTCAGGCCTGACAGAACTGACCATTTTTCACGTGCTCAAGGTGGTTGCCACAGGCGGTGTTGATCAACGTGGTGTTGGGTTCGGTTCCTATCAGGATGGTGGCATAGCAGATACTTTTAATCCATCGTTTGATATGACACTACGCAAAAACAATGGCTCTATTGCCGGGAAGAACCAGGATCTTCCGCTGGATCAATATGTCATCTATGCCGCAAGAATGAACCCCAGTAGTATCAACATGTGGCTCAACACCACCGGTACACTGGAGCTGGCGTTTACCAGTTCGGGAAGTTCATTTGCCACCGGTACCGATCTATTCTACGTGGGTGACATGCGATACAGTCCGGCAGGTGATTTCGATATCGCAGAGGTTATTGTGTTTAACAGTGCGTTGACGGATACTGAGGTGGAGGGCGTTTGCGAGTGGCTCCAAACCTATGTGGGACGCGTGGCTAAGACTGTGGCCTCGGGCGGCACACCTGGCGATGCATCCAATGATGTGTCTCGCGACGTGACACTGAGCTGGAGTCCCGTGGTGACGGCCGTGAAACGCGACGTCTATTTTGGGTCGAGTTTTGAAGACGTCAATACGGCGACTGTACCGACGGCTGCAGGTCTGGATGTGAATGACTTCAATCCTGGACGTCTTGATTTTGGTGCCACCTATTTTTGGCGTGTGGATGAAGTCAATGGCGCTCCGGATAATACAGTCTTTAAAGGAGATGTCTGGAGCTTTGAGGTTGAGCCTTATTCCATTCAAATAGCAGGCTCTCAGATTATTGCCACGGCATCCAGCTATGCCAATGACGCGTCAATGCCCGGTGTGACCCTTGACGGTTCTGGCATGGGTGATGACAACGCACATGGTATCGCTACCGAAACCATGTGGTTCACAGCCATGGGTGATATGGACCCTTGGATTCAATACGAATTTGAAGAGGTGAAAAAGCTGGATACCATGAAGGTCTGGAATTCCAACAGTGCTGCCGAAGGCTTTATTGGCTATGGTGTTAAAGGTGTGGTCATTGAATATTCAAAGGATGGTCAAACCTGGGAAGTATTCGAAGATGCCAATGAGTTCAGCCGGGCACCGGGTTTACCCACCTACAATCAATACGATGAAATTGTCTTGGGTGGTGTGGCCGCCAAGATGGTTCGATTAAACATCCAAAGTAACTTTGGTGGCGTCCTGCAATCTTACAGTCTTAGTGAAGTGCAGTCCAACATGATTCCTACAGTGGTTCGTACGCCAGTGCCCGCATCGGGTGTTGTGGGCATTGCGCCTGATGAGATCCTGTCTTGGCGTGCAGGCCGTGAAGCAGCTCAAAGCACGGTCTATCTCGGCACCGACGCCAATGACGTGGAAAATGGAGCGGCCCCTTCTTCAACTTCTAATACTAATAGCATCAATCTTAGCGCCTTTGACATTACGCTGGGTGAAACCTATTACTGGCGTGTGGATGAAGTCAATGAAGCAGAGGCTGAGTCTGTCTGGGCTGGTCCTGTGTGGAGCTTCTCAACGGTGGCTGCCTTGGTTGTGGAAGATTTTGAGAGTTACGGCAATGACAGTCCGGACCGCCCCTTCCAGGCATGGCTTGATGGGTTTGGCTATTCAGCCGATGAGTTTTTCCCGGCTGGCTACGGTGGTAATGGCACGGGTGCCGGCATTGGTCATGACATTTGGAGTGTGGCCAGTCCTTACTATAATGGCAATATTATGGAAACCACCAAAACGATTGCAGGGAGCGGTCAATCCATGCCGTTCTATTACAGCAATACCGGTGGCGTGGCGTCGCAGACTGAACGCACATTTGCTGTGCCGCAAGACTGGACTGTGGGCGGGGCTAAAACGCTTTCAATCGCCTTTAGCGGTCAGGCTGGCAACATGGGGTCCCTGTATGTCAAGATCAACAACACCAAGCTGGTGTATGGAGGTGATCCTGAAAATCTGACTCTTGGTGTATGGCAGGCCTGGAACATTGATCTGTCCTCCATGAATGTTCAAAATGTCACGAAGCTTCAGATCGGTGTTGAAGGCAACGGGGCTGCAGGTATTTTCTATATTGATGATATCCGCCTGTATGCACAGCCCGGGCAAGTTATTATTCCTGTGGTACCAGATACGGCAAGTCTTGTGGCCTATTATTCTTTTGACGGAAATGCTCAGGATGCCTCGGGTAATAACCGCCACGGTACAACCGTGGGCGGTCCGTTGTTTGTTCCGGGTGCTGTAGGCCAGGCCCTGGAATTTGACGGTGTCGATGACTATGTCAATATTGATGGGTACAAAGGTATCAACGCAGATCACTCGGATCCCAATAATCCGGCCCAACAGCCCTTTACAATTAGTAATTGGGTTAAAACAACCAGCGAAACCGGTGACACCGAAATGGTGACCTGGGGCCTGCAAGGGACTGGGACGCGTTTGACATGGCGTATACATGAGGGACGGTTGCGTACCGAACATAATGCCGGTAATCTCAGAGGCAACACGTATGTGAATGATGGGGAGTGGCATCACATTGCTTTGGTCATTACTAAGGGTGCCACCCTCAGACCGGACACGACCCATCTTTACGTGGATGGCTTTGAAGATACCTACTTCAGTGGCGGTGACACTGCCTTCAATCTCACGGCCGACTCGGATGTTCGAATTGGCATGAGTGGCCCACATGAGGCGGCTGCCGCTGCCAATGTACGATATTTCCTGGGTGCTCTGGACGAGGTACGGATCTATGATCGTGCTTTGTCGGCTGCGGAAATCGCCGGTCTGGCAGGCAAGATCAACCCCATTCACCTGCCATTCTAAAGGAGTATCGTTTTGTTAGTGTTTCCGTTTAGGGCGACATAGCCCTAAACTATACTTGAAAAACGGGTGACGGGCAGGATACAATGTATCCTGTCCGTTACTGGTTCTGTTCAAGGAAGGATGTGCTGTATGAAGTTTAAGAAGGCCTTTACACTCATTGAGCTGCTGGTGGTTATTGCGATCATTGCAGTGCTCATGGGGATTCTCATGCCAGCCCTGGGGCGTGTTCGCCAACAAGCACAGTCTGTGGCCTGCCAGGCAAATCTCAGGCATTGGGGCCTCATTTTTAAGATGTACACCGATGAGAATGACGGCAAGTTTTACGGGGCTTGGTCGACAGGTCAGCAGGGTCATGTTTGGGTTGGGGCCTTGCGTCATTTGTACCAGGACGAGAAAATCAATTTCTGTCCCTCAGCGCGAAAAATCGGGGTGGACAATGCGGAGCAGGGCGGCGTGTTTGAAGCCTATGGTGTTTTTTCTGAGACAGATTCGCGAGTGGGTTACGCAAATTTGGCGGGCAGTTATGGTATTAATGACTGGGTAGGGAATCCTGCAGACGCCCAAAACCCCGGCGGAATTATTGGCAATCGTTCCATGTATTGGGCCAGGCCAGACGTAAAGAATGCGAACAATATTCCCCTGTTTCTGGATGCTGTGTGGCTGGGCGGTATGCCGCAACATACGGATACCGCTTCTCCCACTGAGAACGAAGCGGGTTTTGGCACAGGGGGTATGATGAACCGTTACTGTATCAACCGACACAACGGTACCATTAATGCTGTGTTTGTTGATTTTTCCGTGCGCAAAGTAGGGCTTAAAGAGCTCTGGACTTTGAACTGGAACAGAGAGTTTGACATCAATTACAGTGCGACTATGAATTGGCCCGACTGGCTTGCCAGATTTCCGAAGTAACATGACAAAATGGGGTCGTCGGTAAAACACCGAATTGTCTTTGTGGTGCACTGCTAACAGGACTTTTGCGAAAAGCCCTGTGGTGTATAGTTTTTGGTTTTTAGTTTTCCGTAAAACGCGTTTTGCATGCTATAAACTACCTACTGAAAACTTGAAGTTTGCAAAACTTCATTACTAACTTGGAGACGCAGAAGATGGCAATCAAAGACGGATGGTGGGGCGCTGGACTAGTTTTGGTTTTGTGCCTGGTTTGTCATCCCCTACAGGCGGCGTCCATTAGGTGGTCTCCGGCCACAGATGTCACAGGCAAGAGCCAGCTCATTGAGGGGGAGATTGTACTTGCAATAAATGGTGGCAGTTCTGTGGCCATCAGCGAAGGCGGCGCGAGTAAAACATCCAGCTACTTGTTTGCCAGGACGAGTTATGCGGATCTTGCTTTTGTGCCCATACCTGGGACCAGCATCATTGACGATGTTTCCGGTGGCATGCCCAGTACGGGTGAACCGAATTTTGACATCCTCCTCAAGTCGTTCACCTACTCTGTGGTGGGCATCAAAAGTGGTATCCAAACCATGAATGGTTTAACCGAGGGTGCCACATATCAAATCCAGGTGTTTTTTAATGACCAGCGACTGAGCCGTGACATGACCTATGGTGATGGGCATATACCACCGTCCAATGTGACGATAGGCTCACATGGAAATGGATGGGGGCAGTTTGCCGTTGGGACCTTCACGGCCAGTGGCACAAGCCAGGTTCTGAGTCACATCACAAATGGTTTCTCCAATGTTCACTTCAATGCCATGCTGATGGTCAGAAAGGGGCCGCCTCCCGTTCCCAATGTACCTGAAAATCTCGTGGCCACCCAAGGGGATACCCAAGTTACCCTGGACTGGGATGACAACACCCAGTACGGTTTTTCCCATTTCATAGTCAAACGTGCGACCCTTTCTGGTGGTCCCTATATGCCATTGCCAGGGGCCACTCCGTCCGAAAGCCACTATACAGACACTGGCCTCACCAATGGGGTGACATATCACTATGTGATTTGTGCTGTCAATGGTCTTGACCAAGTCTCGGCGGATGCTTTCGAAGTCTTCGTCACACCCGAAGTGTTTATTCCCTCTGCGCCGGATATTCCAACACACTTGAAAATCCGGCCAGGCAACCATCGAAATACCTTGAATTGGGACGACAATACTCAACTTGGATTTCAAGCGTTTCGTATCAGACGTTCCATGACATCGGGCGGGCCCTATACCGAAATCGGGTACAGCGAACAGCCTGTTTTTGTTGACATGGATGTTCTCAACGGCACCACCTACTTCTATGTCGTGACCACTGTCAACCTGGCTGGTCAGGCGTCTGCACCCAGCCTTGAGCAGGCAGCCACGCCGTCTGTTTTAGCCACGCCGCCCAATTTTCTATTCATCATCGCCGATGACATGGATACCTATGCGGTCAATGCGTATCGAACCACTGAACCGAATGAGCTGGATGCTTTGGGGCAACCCTATATTGTGGATACGCCCCACATCGATCGACTCGCGGCCGAAGGGATGCTTTTTCATCAAGCGCGCCTGATGGGTTCCAATTCTGGTGCTGTGTGCACACCGTCCCGAACCATGATCATGAGCGGCAAGAACAGCTGGCAACGCACCCAGAACGTGACTGCGGCGACCACCTTTCCTGGTATTTTCAACCGGGGTGTGCGTCCAGGCGACGCTGCGATTGAGTATGCCACGTATCGAACCTGCAAGAAGGGCAATAGCTACCCCACGGCCAATGCTGAATTCAAGGTGGTGCGTGATGCCACAAAACGTGGCAACACCGATGGATCCGGCAGCGAATGGCACGGCGACAACGGAGTGGCTTTTGTCGAGGATTGGGCAGCCCAGTACCAAGAAAGCGAAACGCCTTTTTTGATCTACCTCGGGTTTTCGCACCCGCACGATACACGTATGGCCCGTGAAACACCGAATCTCACAGGCCGCTACAACTGCATAAACACCTCTACGCCTGAAAACATCATTCTTAATCCCAACGCACCTCCATTGCCTTACAACCATCTCTCTTGTACAGAGAGCACCTATCCGGCCCATCCCTTTGATCATGGTGGTCTGACGATCCGGGACGAAGTGTCGGTAAAAGGGGTGGGCAAGTATCGAACCGAGGCCGTGATTCGTAATGAAATTGGACGCAACTTTGCCTGTGTGGACTGGATTGATCAGCAGGTGGGCCGGGTCCTGGCTCGTCTGGAAGATCCTGATGGCGACGGTGATACGTCTGACAGCGTGATGGATAATACCTATATCGTGTTCACCTCTGACCATGGCATTGCCATTGGACGTCATGGCCTGCAGGGCAAGCAAAACCTGTATGAGCATACTTGGCGTGTACCCTACATTGTCAAGGGGCCTGGCATTCAATCTGGTTCCCAGACCGATGCACTCATCTATCTTCATGATACCTTTCCCACCTTTTGTGACCTGGCAGGATTGGATATTCCAGACACAATCAACAAGAACGATGGCCGGAGTTTTCGCGAGGTGCTTGAAGGTACCAGTAAAACCCATCGTGATGTCCTCTATGGTCTCTATGCAGGTAGTTCCAAGCCTGGTATTCGGGCCATCACGGACGGCCGCTTCAAGCTGATCAAGTACGACGTTGCCAGCAACGCCGTTCAGATGACTCAGTTGTTTGATCTGTGGGAAAATCCCTTTGAACTCCTGCCCGAGCATGGGGTGCCCAATCTGGCTGTGGAGCGAGACTATGCGCTGATTCGTCAGGCATTGGAAGAGCGACTCATGGAGAAGCGTGTCGAATTTGCTGATCCCTATGCTTTTTTGGGTGATCGTACATTGCTACGCTTCGAAGACGGCCCAGCAGGCCAGCCCGCTGAAACTCTGGCCGACCGGTTCCCGCTCATGAACCACGGTGAAGCATTCAGCGGCAATGGCAGCATACTGCCCGTCTTCTCAATGGATGTACCCCACGTCAATGACTTTGTGGTTGGAGAAACGAACACTCGATCGCTTGATCTCGAACGGGACAAAGAACATTATATCCGCATCCCAGATGCGCGGG
>CAZBTJ010000037.1:0-31046 GCA_964494325.1 uncultured Pirellulales bacterium | reverse complement strand
GGTCTCGATTTTGGCAATGCGCCTTTCACGATTGAGGCCTGGGTAAAACTGAAATCAATGCCCTCGGGTTCTAATCTGGCCAGTGTGATGCCGGTTGTGATGAAGAAAGTGATCGGTGTGAGTGACGCACGCTTGGACTACATGTTCCTCGCGACGGCCGGGACCTATGGCACGGCCACAACCTACGGCCACCTGGCGCTGATACTCGGTTCAACGCCGGTTGTATCCACTCTGGCGATTCCTGACACGGGGTGGCACTACGTAAGTGTTTCCCTTGATCCTGTTGGAAACAGCGTTCGCTTCGCCCTGGATGACCAGACCCGTACCAGGCTATCTTCCGCCAAGGGCACGGCCAATTCAGGTCCCTTGATCATGGGTGCGCATTTTGACAACTCCGGTGTCATCGACTGTGCCTTTGATGGACTCATTGATGAACTTAGCATCACAGACGGATTCCTTGCCCATGGCGAAATGCAGCCATTGATGGACAGGCCGCCTCCCACAAACGGGCGACCCCGTTAACAGGCTGTGTCACAATTGACAATTGTGAGTTTTGTACTTCCCTGAATGTGGAATATCGAACACCGAATCATGAATCATGAAGGTTTAAATAATATGACATTGAGGTCTTAATGGGCAGTGACCCAACCAGGTCCACAGAAGGATTTCTTATGACTGAAAAAAGCAAGCGACTGCGAACCACGAGAAGAGATTTTATGGCTGGCATCCTGGCTGGCGGTATGGGGATTGGCCATCCTGTCAGGATTTTTGCTGCTGACGAGAAAAAGACAGCCAGGCATCCGGAGGTTGTGGAGCATTTTTCCATACAGGCTGAGGACGGTCCGAATCCGTGGACGCATCTAAACTTCAACAACAAAAAATCTGATTTTCAGTTTGCCATTTTAGGGGACCAGACAGGGTCTAAGTACGACATGACCCTTGAGGGGCATTTTCAGCAGCATGAGGTTCTGAGGCCTTTTCCCTATGCCGTAGAAACGGACATGCCAGCACAGTCCAGAAAGGTTGTGCCCCTTCAGATTAGCAGTCAAACCGAGGTGGCGGTCAAGGGTCTCAAGCCATTGCACTTCAAAAGAACCGTCTATTGCAGACCCGACAGCCGCCCAAAGATTCCGTACAAAGACACGTTGGAAATAAAAATTGAGGTTACACTTTAGCTGTATGAAGCAAAAGTGTGGTTCACGGTTAAAGTAGAACTATGTTTCCAGATACACGTCACTCTTCTTAAGGGCCAGCCTGAGGTCTGAGTATTTTAGGTCACGTGTCCCCAAACGCTTGGCAGCACAGAGGGCTGCTGCTGTGCCTGTGGCTTGACCCTGTCCCATGCAACTTACTGTGTTGCGAGTCGACATGTGGGCACGATGATCGGAGGTAATCATCATGCCAGAGACCAGGAGATTTTCAATACCCTTGACGCAGAGTGCTTTATAGGGGACGCCGTAGGTGCCGCCATTTTTGATTTGATAACGAGGGGCATTGTCATGGAAACCGTAGGACATGATGTCATCATCAAAATGTCGGCCTTCTATCACGTCTTCATGCGTGATGTCATAGTCACAGGTGATCAACCGGCCCCGACGGATGCAGAGTGACGGGCTTGTGCGGGCCATGAAGGCCTTTTCACAACCTGGTACATGCTTCCTGAACAGTTCCACGGCCTTGGCCATACGATCTCGGATTTCAAGCTCGCCCTTGGCCACGTCATCTCTGTTGAGCACGGAACCAGGGATTTTGTAGTTGCATTTGACGAACATGATAAAGTTGTCATGCACTGTGGTGATCATGGAGGACATGCCAATTTTCTTGGCTTCCGAAGCAAATTCACCGCCCAGTCCGCCATTAAATCTCACTATTTTTCCTGGTTCATTGCTACGCATACCATGGGCAAGTTGGTTGGAGCCATTATGGGATTCGGTGTATTGAAAATACTTGTCCAGATCCACATTGGCCAATCCAATACTGTTGCAACTGGAATAGTCATTGGGCTCCTTGTATTCAGCACCTGCAAATGCCGCCAGATCGCCATAGGCCGTACAATCCACAAAAGACTTGGCATACACAGCTTCACGACCTGATCTGCTTTCCGTAATCACGCCCTTGATGCGAGAGCCCTCCATGATGGCATCGACCAGGCGAGTGTTTATGGCCATGTGCACACTGGCTTCGGCCAGCATCTTCATGGTTACAACCTTGTACATCTCCACATCGATGGCCGTGCAGACAGAATCATAATTGTACCCTCGTGACATTTCCACATGACCGCTGCAGCCACCTACTTTCATGAGGCGATCCACAATATCTTGCGGAATCCCTATCACCACCTGCCGTTTTTTGACACCGGGAAAGGCCTTCCAAAGATTGTAAAAGCTGTGCAGGGCTGTGCCGCCTTCTGTGACAGTGCCCCCTGTGTATCCCTTTAGCTCAATGAGCATGGTGCGAGCCCCTTGTCGTGCCGCGGCTAACGCAGCCACGACGCCTGCAGTACCTCCGCCAGCCACCACCACGTCAAATCGTCGGACAGGGAGTTTTTTCACGGGCTCAGCGTAAAAATCACCCACATTTGCATTCTCTTCTGCCTGTGTTTTGCCTGACAGCCCCGCAGCCAAGCCCAATCCGAGCAACACGCTGCTCTTGGAAAACTCCCGACGATCCATTGGCTTCTCCTTCGATGATGGTATTTGTGTACTATATATTGAATTCAAAAGCCCAATCATAGAGAAAATCAATGTTCAAATCAACACAAATCTCACTCTGAGAGCTTGTCCTTGTCCCGCAAAAACAGGGCAAGAACGACAAACGATACGACTGCCATACCCAAGGGGATGAGCCAGAAGGTACGGTAGTCGGCAATGGTGGGGGCGTTGACAAACTGATCCAGGCAATAGCCGCCGAGAAGATTGGCGCTGAGTGCGCCGAGGCCGGATGTGATGATGGTGAAGAGTTGGTGCAGACCCGTGCGCGATTGCTTATCGCAGAAGGCGTCGATGGTGATGTACACGGCTGTGAAGTAGAAGGTATAGGCCAGACCATGGCAGGCATTGCCAAAGAGTATGGAGACCGTGGATGTGCCAAAGGCAAAGGCTGTGAATCGTCCAATTTCTGCAAGGAGGCCGAGCATCAGGGTACGTTTGGTGCCCAGGCGGGTGAGCAGGCGGGCCAGAACACACATGGCCACGATTTCCGCGATCTGGCCCAGGCTCATGATGGGCATGATATTGGCTTCAGAGACCCCTCGATGTTTGAGGAACAGGGCTGTGCCAAAGTAGTAGTAGCGGTCAATGATGCCAATGATCAGGCTGATGCCGGCAATGAGCAGGACCTGCGGTTTGACCAGTACGCGAATGGAGTCGATGGGAATAAAACTGACCTTGCCTTGGATTCGTTTGCCTGCGTTCGGTAGGGTCAAGGCATAGAGGCCCAACGCTATGGAGGCCATGGCCGACAGTTTCAGGGCGTCAGGCAGGCGGCTGACATGAGCTGTATCGCCTGCGGATTTACCGAGCCACAGGTAGCCAAACCCCCAGGCCACAACCACCCAGGCAATGGTACCCCACACACGTGTGTTGCCGAATTTCTTCTGGCCATCCGGTGCGTGGTGGAAGGTGATGGCATTGGTCAGGGGAACGGTGGGGCCCATGGAGATCGTGTAGGCCAGATACAAGAGCAGTACTGCCCCAAAGCGGGTTTGCAGGGAGATCAGGCCCATGCATATGGCTGCCGAAAAATGGCACAGGCTCAGGAGCCGTTCTGCACTGATAAACCGGTCTGCCACACAGGCGGCCACCACGGGTGCTACAAATGCTGCTACCGCTGACATCGCCATGATGGTGCCAGCTTGTGTGCCGGAAAATCCAAGGACCTGTTTGAGATACAGGCTGATGATTGGCCAGATGGCACCCATGACCACGTACTGCAAGAACATCATGATGGCGAGCCGTGTTTTTATGGCCTTGTACAATGTGATTCTTTCTGTATTTGCTTTCAGCTCTCAGCCATCAGCAACATAGGGTGGGGCCATGCCCCACCAAAATCATATCAGCGTGGGGCAGGCCCCACCCTACGGAGGTCGTTCAAGATCTCCAGTAATTGTGTTAGTTCAGTGATCATCCAATCCGGTGTGATGCTGTCATCAGCGCCGTGAATTTCACCCCTGTGGATCAGGATGGCTTTCATGCCCACGCCCTGGGCGCCGCCGATATCACCTGTGACACTGTTACCCACCATCACGGCCTGATCTGGTGTGACATCAAGTTGTTTCAGCAGGGCTCGGAATACTCGGGGGTCTGGCTTGGCTATGCCAATATCGCCAGCCACAACCATGGCATCAAAAAAGGGTGCCAGACCTGAGCCTGCGATCTTTTCATGCTGCAGGCAGGACAGGCCATTGGTGATCAGCCCCAGTTTGAACTTACCATGCAGGGCATTGAGTATGGGCAGGGTGTCGTCGAACAGGACGTGTCGTTGTTCCCGTTGTCTGCGAAATTCCAGACTGAGTTGGGATGCAAAGGGGGTGTCCTGGATGTCATAAGCGGCCAGGGCCCGTTCCCAGGAAGACTGGCGGTAAGTGACAGCCCAGTCGCGAAGTCGCGTGATGGCCGGTTCATCCCCTTCAAACCTTGCCCACAAACCTTCCCAGTGACTCACACTGATACGCTCGATGATGGCGCGTTCTGGTGAGGCATACCACAGGGCCTTGGCTTCTTGTCGGAGGGTGCGGTGAAACGTCGCAGGATCGAGTCCGTACTTGGTGCGCACCAGCTCACAGGTGGTCAAGAAAGCGGCTTCGGCTGAAGCTACCTCCACCAGAAGTGTGTCGTCCAGATCAAAAATTATGGTGTTAATTGTCATAGTGTTTATTCAAAAGCTTTTTTAAGGGGTTGTCAAAGTGCCACAGTGTACTCGTTATGCGTGATTATTGCCAGACAGAGCCTCGCACAAAGTGCCTTTGGCTGGTATACTTACAATCAATCCAGGATCTAGGATTCAGCATCTGGAACAAAAGGAGTTTTGTATGGCCAAGACAATGACGTCTCGTGAGCGGGTATTGGCAGCACTCAACCATGAGCAACCCGATCGTGTGCCCATTGATCTGGGTGGCAACCAGACAGGCATTCATCGGAATGCGTATATGGACCTGTTGGACCATCTGGGCATTCAGGACGAAGTCCAGATCATGGACGCTGTGCAGCAACTGGCCACGCCCTGTGAAGCCGTGCTGGAGCGTTTGCGCGTGGATACAAGGTACATTGCTGCCGGGGCTGCTGCCGATTTCAAGGGAGGCATCGAAATCAACGAGCGGGACGGTCGAACCTGGCACGATCTGGTGGATGAATTTGGCGTTCGCTGGTCCATGCCGGATGATGAACCCCTCTACATGGACATCACACATCATCCCCTGGCTAACGCCACGATGGATGATATCAAGGCCACTCCGTTTCCCAGGGGCGATGATCCTGGCAGATTCGTAGGTTTAAGGGATCAGGCCCTGGCCATCCGAAATAATACACCCTACGCCTGCGTTAGTGGGATCTCTGGTGTGGTGTACGAGATCTGTTGGTATATGCGCGGCCTGGAGCAGTGGTTCTGTGACATGCTGACCCAGCCGGAAATATGCGAAGCGGTCATTGACCAGACACTCAAATTCTGGATGGACTGGTTCCGTGTATTTCTGGATGAAGTCGGAGACGTGGTGGATGTGATCATGATCGGTGACGACTTGGCAGCTCAGAGCGGACCGCTCTTCAATCCTGACATCTACAGGAAGATTGTCAAGCCACGTCACAAGCAGCTCGTGCAGTACATTCGTTCGCGAACCAAAGCCAAGATCTGGTATCATACCTGTGGTGCCTGTCGTGTGTATATCCCTGAACTTTTGGACAACGGTATTGATATTCTTAATCCCGTACAGATCAGTGCCGTCAACATGGACCCGACAGACCTCAAAACAACCTTTGGCAAGGACCTCGTCTTCTGGGGCGGTGGGATTGATGCCCAACACGTCCTGCCCTTTGCTACACCAGAAGAAGTTCGAGAGCACGTTCGGCAAAATGTCACGGCCTTCAAACCAGGCGGCGGCTACATCTTCAATAACGTACACAACATCCAGGGCGGTGTCCCCCCAGAAAACATCCTGACCCTATTTGATGCAGCCCATGAGTTTGGGGCGTACTAGAAGAAGATTTCAGTTTTAGGTCAACCTCTTACCTCTGACCGTCATCATGCGCTTGATGACACTGATCACCGGCTGCCTCGAAACCACCATTGCCCAGCGAGTCGCTATGCCTGAGGATGCCATCATCCAGGAATTGCAGGCCGAAGCCCATAGTAGGCAAGATCCAGGGCAAGGCCGCCGCCTAACACCTAACACTGGAGCGCAGCGACCCACTCTTGCCTCTTCTGCCACTCCCGGTCGAATCCTGGCCCCGCCAGCCGACCGGGGGTGTTTCTTTTGAGATGTTACCCCCCCCCAAAAAAAAAAAGAAAAAAAGACTCTCAAAACAGAGGATTCAAGAGATAAGATAAAAAAATGTGAGAAAGTCCAACAAAGTAATCAATTTCTTGGTAGTCGTAGGCGCTATACTGGTAGAAAGATGTATTTTCTTAAGAACAAGGGGAAAAAGAAAAACAAAGACAAGAAGTGGCCTGTCTAATCAAGGCGGGGAAGAGTGTTTCAGTCTTATTGGCCAAGTTTTTGTGCGAGATTGATGCCTGAAGTCATTGGAATGTCTACATATGTAAAGTGAGTTGCATTTGTTGTGAAAAAACGGAGTTTTGGGAAATCCCAATCCATATAAACCATTAGAGATTCAGAAAGGAGAGCGAAAAATGTTTAAGCGAATCGGCATAGGGTTACTTCTGATGTGCATTTCTTTTCAGGGGGCAGTCTTGGCTCTAACGATATCACCCAGTGAGGGCAGAGTGATAACGTAGTTGTCTAAACCTATACTTAAAACATGAATTGGAAGGGATTGTATCGTGAGACATGTTATTGTTGCAGTGATTTGTGTATGTGCGTTTCTAGGGCAATGTTTGGCACAGGAAAGAGCCGCGCTGGTTGGGAGGAAGCCAAGGCCTGGTTTCTCTTACAATCAAGATCTTCAAGTCTATTCCAATGACGAACTATTTGACCTAATTAAGAGACTGGCTAAGTCACACCGGTTTAATGAAGCAATTGCTGTGGGGCAGAGCGCTTTGCAGAGAGAGGACTGTCAAAAAAGGGCAGATCTATGGTATGAGATGGCCAGGGCTGGTGAAGGATGTGATCACAAAAAAGAGGGAAACGGCCAGGAGGTTCGCGATATGTATGACCAGGTCCTTGTCGAAGACCCCAACCATCCCCAGGCGGATTATGTTGCCTTGCGACTGGGTGAACTTTGTGATCATATCCTTCTGCCGGGTACCCAGCGCAACTCAGACAAAGCCATTACCTTGTTCAAGCGAGTCATTGACAAAGCAAAAATGAACAAAGCTCGTAAACTTGAAGAGGGAATAATTGAAGAAAAAGAAACCATAGATATTGCAGTACTTCGCTGCTATGTGCATTTGGGCAATATATATTCAGAGAAGAAGGATTTTGCCAAGGCTGGTGAATGCTATGAGGCCATTTATGTTAGTGAACCAAACGATGTGGTTAGTGCAAGATATAGTGGTGTAACACAGCAGGCGAGAAGCCTACGGGAAGTGGCAACACACCTTATGATTGGCAATTGTTTTAGACCTGAGGTTCAAGAAAGTATGGATTTGCTGAGCGAGTTGATTGCCAAATATCCAGATGATGTCTTGTTGTACAATCAAGCGGAGAAGCAGAAAAAACGATACCTGGAACAAATTTCAAGAAGTTTGGAGTCGCTAGTAAACGCACAAGAATAAACCACAATTGTTGAAATGTCAGAAAATGAAGCTTTTGTGTTATAATGAAATTGGGAGTCAATGATATGAATAGAGTTACGCATATTGGATTAATTGCATTGATCTTATGTTTAGTCGAGACGAGTGTCTTTGCCATGATACTCTCGGGTGAAGTTCCACACGGTGATACGTACTATGATTATGATGGAAATGTTTATTTGGCAGGTTCTAGGACCAATTTTACCGCCGATTCTTTTTCCCTGTGGGACAGAGATTACGACGATGTAAGTCAGAGCATGCGGTATGATACCCTAGAGCAAAACTGTCCTCGCTGGTTTTCTGCGTATGGTTCGTTTCCTTTTGGAAATCGAGGCTTGGGAGTAACTTGGCAGGCACCCGATAGTGAGCACCTGGATTTTGAAGTGAATTTTTGGGTTCATGACTTGCCAGCTACCGGTTTTTTTGACGACGTACAACCCAGGTTTGCGACAAAAATCTTTGATGTCAATGTTATTGTGCCTTACGTCGATGATGTTACATTCACTAGTAAACCAGGGCAGTCGAATGCACACGCAATAACGGGTATAAGTGACCCTGAATGGAGTTGGATAAGCGGAACTACTTACAAGAATGAACCAGCCTGCTATACCAAAAATACCAATTTATGTGTTAGTATGCGATTTACACGTGCACTTCCGTTGAGTCAATCTGAAACAATAGACGTTAGAGCCGAAAGTATCGGCACATCATTTGGGTCATCTATCAAGACTGGGGTAAGTGCTTCTGCAAATCAATATAGTTATACTGAAGGAACTGCATCGTCACTCAGTGGATCAGCAACGCTCCCCAATGAAATCGGCGGAAATGACGACTACCTTCAATTCGAATACAGAGTTCCCGATGGTTCAGGGAATTGGATATCATTTCAAGATGACACTTCTGGACCACATAAGGTGTATACTGTATACGGCGCACCATCTTGCGAATCGTATAACTATCTAAAAAATCATATTGCATGGGCTTGTACAAACGCGAGTGGATCGGATACACGCAAAGAAATTGCTGATGATATACACAGTGCACTAGACGCCAATCCTCCATATGATGGCGACGGTGATACGCAAACTGACGATTGGTATTTGCTGAATGGACTTCCTTACCGGGGAGAATGCGACGAGCAAGCAAGATTCATGGTTAGAATACTAAATCTTATTGGGGTATCTGGTTCATCTTGGGATAATATATATGCATCCAACGACACAACCTATACGGACCAGGATAGCGACACTATTGGTGGTACTACTTACTGGTTGAAATTTGATTTTTCCGGTAATGGAGTTGTTGATAATCATTTTGAAGCATTCGTTGAGGTTCCAACGAATGACGCGCAAACAACCTTCCACTACTACACTGTCTGGCCATCACTCGAAGCTTCGTCGGTATGTCTACTTTGGCGAAAGGTCGGTCCAGACTCCGAATACGCAAACCAGATATGGATATCCTCTCCAGATGGATCGTGGATTGGGGCTTGGCAAACGCCTAGTTTGTCAGAATACGAGCCTTACCATAGCTGCAATTAATGAAATTCGGTATTGTGAAGTAATACACGCTGATTCTTGACAAAACATGAGAAAGGTTCAAAAAATGGTTACACGGAAAGAAGTATCAAAACTCCTGGTGCTGACTATTGTTCTTGCTTTAAGTGTAGATTTGTTTGCTGCTGGGGATGAAAGTGGTTACAGATCGAAAGGCCCCTTATTGGTATCTTCACTGAAGGGACAGTTGCAGAGCAAGCTTCCGATATATATCCGGGGGATTTGGCCCGAGCTGGCAGCATTTGAGAAATGCATTGATGGGACAAATCTGGAATCAAAATACGTCGATAAGACAAAAAGCTGGTTGTCGACCATATTGAAGACGGATGCCTTGCCAGGCAACCTCGAATCGACTAAATGGCATGGTTTACCAAAACTGCATTCAGGGGCCAGTCATATCTTAGGTCAATTCTACAACTCTAAGCAAGATATATTGACGCAGTTTCAAGCAGATGGAGTTGGTCTAAGCCTAACCTGTACCTCAGAAAAGTATTTTACCGTGGATATCGCTAGTATAACGGATGACATGATCATACAGATGATGTCGGAGGTTCTCAACTTTCCAGAGGGCAAAGTTAGTGATATTGCTATTGAAAAGCATGTTCAACAAATGAGTGTTGGTGAAGACAAAGTGCCGGTATGCTACGGGAAGCTACGGTGCAACGGTTATGATGAAAAAAGTGCTGCAACACCTTCCGGGGATAATATGAGAACATGGTGGAACTTTATTCCATTTTGGATAGTGGATGGGACAGTGTCGATAAACACGACGACAGTAAAGTGGGAGCAATACCCTGCGACCCTTAATGGAATATTCTTTGAGTTTGGATCAAAATGAGACAACTGCTGGTGCTAGCATTGGTCTGGAATGGCAGGAAGACCTGATGAGCTAGTTTCTTCGATTTCTTCCGTAAAACTGGCACAAGACAGACTTAGAATATGAGATTGTGACGACAGCAAGGTTAACGCCATGGCGATAACCTTGCTGTCGAAAGGAATTGATTTTGCATGACGGCAAATTCTTGAGATCAGTGACGATCATTCAAACAGCGTGAGCCTATCAAAGGTGGCCAGCTAACCCTCTTCTAGGCAGTCAACCACCCAAGGTATAACACTTATCATCAGTGGCTACTTCTTCCTACCTTCCTACCATCCTACCATCCTACTTTCTTTTCTTACTGAGCGTCCTATATTATATGCACAGGCAATGTCCTTGTTTCGGTTTCCATATTTGTTTTTCTATATCGCCACTTTTGTTCGGTTTTTGTTTGGGTGTTTTGTGGGTGTCGGCCGATAGTACATCCTAAGAAGGTATTAATTTGAGGCTCGACGATGAGTATGTATCACACAACACCAATAAATGAGACCGCCAGAAGCCTGGATTCTCTTTGCCAGTTTGGACCGGGCGGTGACTATGCGTTTGCTGTGTCCTCCGGATCGGCCCATTCCAAACAGAATCCGATGATAGGGTTGGGCAAGGCCTTACTGGGTATGGCAGGGGTTCTGTTGGGTTTGTACCAGGGCAAGGATTCTGCCCTCGGCAATTTTGAACCCCATACATCTTGCAGCAGGCATCTTGAGGAGTCCGTACATGCAGAGTCACACCGTGAATCAGTCTATTCATCTGACACCGCGTCAACGCCAGATACTGGAAGCCATTTCCATTTCCCAGCAGAACCGAGGTTGTTCCCCGACGATGGCGGAGTTGGCACGAGAACTGGACCTAAGCCGAAGTACCGTGTTCGAACATATGGCAGAACTCCGCGAAAAAGAACTCCTCACGATCTCCCCGGGCAAGGCACGCTCTTCGAGGTTGACTTCCCTTGGACAAGAACGGCTTGATCAAATCCAAGAGTCATCAGGTCACATAGAAAATGTACCCGGTCACATTGGCGCTGACATGGGTGGGGTACCTCTGGTTGGACAGGTGGCCGCCGGGATTCCCATGGAGGCCATTGAAGAGAGACAATCGTTGTCCTTGCAGGGCATGTTTGGCAGTGATGAAAACATCTTCTCACTCCAGGTCAAGGGTGATAGCATGATTGAGGAAGACATTCACAGCGGTGATTATGTGATTTGCCGCCGCACCTCTGTGGCTTGCGACGGCGACCTGGTGGTGGCCATTGTGGATGACAACGAGGCCACACTCAAACGCTTTTACAAAGAAACAGACCGGGTACGGCTACAGCCTGCAAACAGCGCGTACGAGCCCATCTATTCCAATCACTGTCGCATTGAAGCCACAGTAATCGGCTTGTTGCGACGGATGTGAGGTTTCGGATTAGAATGGCACTAACTTAAGGCCTCCTCCCGCCTCAACTTTGTCGCGAGCTTCGTCGAAACGACGACAAAGGAGCCTCTATTTGCGGCCTCCGGTCCCCTGTCGACAAGGCTCGCGACAAAGAGAAAGGATGACAAACATGCTTGAGTGAGTGTCATTCGGATCGGCTTATTAGGACCCGCGTGGGGCAAGGCCCCACCCTACAACTTAAAACTCAACACCTAAAACTGTTTTTATTGCCAGCACTGCAATTGCCCATTCTTCAGGGAAACAAAGACGCTGCCTTGCGCTGCACTCATGCCATCAAACACAGGCATGGTATCCAGTGGGCTTTCGGAGAGGACTTGCCCGTCTGCTGTCCTGAGAACACGCAGGAAAACACCTTTGTCTCCCATAAAGCTTGCCAGGGCTTCTTTCTCATTTTTGTAGGCAAGGATTTGACTCTCTTTTTCACGCAAGTCCGGAGGGCCGGCTACGACCAGTTTGTCTGGGGTCAATACCATGGCCCTGACAATCAGGCTCTGCGTATCTGCCCAGAATGGCGAGGGTTTTCTCTGGGTTACGGCTGTGGGTTTTTTTGCCTTCTTTTTGTTTCTTGGCTTGGGCAGCCCCGTTTGCATGAGGACCTTATTGACACCAAAGAGGTGGTAATCGTCTGCATGATGTCCCACGGCGGCTGAGGCAATCTTGACTCGGCCGTACCCATAGGCGTTCTTTTCATCAAATGTCATGATACGTCCAAAGGTGGTTTCGTTACCAGAGGCCCACCCGCTCCATCCGGCCCTGACGTTCGTGCCCAGCAGCCAGTATGAGCGTACAAACCACTCCTCACCGAGAAATCCGTGGACGCCAAACAGGTGCGGTATTGTTTTGTTTGTCTTCTGCAGTGAGGCATCGAAGCACTCCTGCTTCATGAAAATATTCTCACCATCGCCGGACAGGATATCGGTGTTGACCCCATCCATGTCAAAGGCTGCTTCAGTACCCAGTTGAGCGCCGGTCTCAGGATCAAAATTGCAGACAAGGTTTTTCAATAATACCTTGCCGGTCACAGGATCCAGCTTGTACAGGGTGATGCCGTCATCCAGATAGGTGTTTCGTCCTGCTGACGTATAGATTGCATTGTCCTGGATCAAGACCGACCCATGAACCGGCCACACGGATTCCAACTGACCATAAGAGCTGACCAGTCTATCATGCGGTGCGGCCCGGAATCGCCAGTTTAACTTGCCATCTCTGGCACGCAAACTGTAGACGCAGCCATCTGCTGCACCAAACAGGACCATGCCTTGATAGATAGTTGGGGCACTGTCTATGCGGCCATCTGCCGTGAAACACCACTTTTTTGCGCCTTGCTTCGCATCCAGGGCATGCACAGTATGGGTGTCAGTTTCAGCCACATAGACTGTGTCGCCCTGTATCACGGCCTGGGTCAAGCGCCCGGTTAACTGTGTCGACCAGGCCTGCTTCAACCTGTCTGGAAGCGTCGTTTTTGTGGCACCACTTCTTTGTCCATCGTGACGGTGCATGGGCCAGTTGTCAGAATCAGTACTTTTTCGTGCTTCAATCTTTTCGTAGGCAGGGCCCTGAATGAGTCGTTCTGCGTTACTGAGCTGTGTGTGTGCTTCCTCCCTGGCCGGTCCCGCAGCAAAGAGGCCCTGCACCTTGACCTTGTTAAAACAACCACAGGCATCAGGTGGCGCGTAGAGCATGCCGTTGGCTGGCATGATGCCGTACTGACATGTCCCGCGGATCCAACTGTTATTGCCTTGCCATCCGGTCTCCATGTCAGCGACCTCAATACCAGATCGCCCTGTAAAGACATAGCGAACTGACGCCTTGTTTCGATAACACCGGTGATGCGCCATACCGACCTTACCGCCGGACATCTTGACATCGGGCATCTCGTCTTTTTGACCGGTCTGCAAATCGTATCGTTGCCAACCGCTCCCAATATGGACCTTGTCTTTTACCACAAAGATATCCACGGGTGAATTGTAGCTCTCTTTGCAGGGTTGAGTCCACAGAACCTGACCGTCTTGCACTGCATATGCGACCAGAAGAGTGGGCGATTTCCGTGCAAATCCCTCTTCATTCCAGCCGTTGACGCCCCATTCGATCTTGTCTGTGGCTGCCATGGTCTGCAGTTTTTTAGAATGGGGTGCCGGAATCCGATCGGCCACCAGGAGAACATTGTCCGTGGCCACAACCGTGGGCGATGTAAAGGACATACGGCGAGCCACTGTTGGCCGTTTCTTTTTCCACAGGGGCTGACCCGTCTTGGCATCAAGCCGTCCCACGCCATTGATATCCTGATAAAATAGACTTCCGTTTCGAACTGTCATGGTCAGGGGTAGGAGAAAACTGGCCCCTGTGAAATCTCTTCGCCAGAGCTGTTCACCCGTATCATTGTCCAGGGCCGTGATATAGCGAAAGTCCGTGGCCGACGGTTCATTACGATAATGCAGCCCCTTGCCCCAACGGTAAATCTCTGATGTTCCAATCACAAGGTATACGATGCCGTCTTGAACGGTAATTTCTTCTGTGTGCTCAGTGCCTTTCAGTGTTTTCAAGGTCTCGCCAGTGGCGGCATCCAGAATGCTGACCGGCGCATCCAGTCCCATGGTGACATACACTCGATTGCCAACAGCCACCAATCGACGAGGGAGATGTGTGGGGCCTGAACGAAAATGGCGCAGATGATCGCTCCAAAGAGGAATGGTTCGTTTCCAGAGCAGCGTGCCATTGAAGGCATCGCGTGCGATCAGTTTCCAGTCGGGCATATAACGAATGGATACGTTCAGTGCCTCATCCATGATCGAAAAAATCCTGCCCTGGGCAGAGACCATGGCACTCATGCTGGCTGCTTCTTCGTGACTCCTTGCCCACTTGGGATGGGAGACCCATTGAATGGTACGCGGGGCCGCGACCACGGTATCATGGGCCACAGCATTGTTGTCTGGGCCATGAAGATAATGCGTCCACTCATCAATCGTGTCAGGCCATGGTTTTTGGATCTTTTTGTCTCCAATCAGGGCGACGCCTCCAGGCACCAGCACACGCAAAACCTCTTGTGGGCTCAGATGAGAGGGAGACTCTTTGATGATCAATAAATTGATCAGATTGTCTGTATAGGGAAGTTGTTGCCCATCATAGGCGGCCGCCGTTATCTGGCCGTACAGGCCCTGGCTTCGAAGGGACTTACGAATGTCTGAAATGTTGTTGACACTGCGGTCCAGACCATGGACGAGGTATTTTTCGTTGACCAGCAGAGCCCTCAGTTCTGTTGAGCTTTCACAGCCGACCTGAACCACGATGCCCCCCTGAATCCCACTGTCTTCGACCAAACCAGCAAGTGCCGACATAGCTGACAAAACGATGATGGCTAAGATTCCGATTTTTTTCACAATGACTCCTCTAGGTTCAAACAGGACTTTTTCAAAAAGCCCTGTGGTGTATAGTTTTCAGTGTTCAGTTTTTAGAAAAATGCGTTTTTCATACTGTATACTGCCATCTAAAAACTAAAAACTTAAAGTTTGTAAAACTTCAGTTCAAACATAGTCTGATCCTATGATAATAAGGTCATTCACTTATTACACGTCAAAGTCATCCATTTGAGTATAAAAAAAGCCGGGCAATGTGTGCCCGGCCAGATTAAGTGGCGAACTTTGGCTGTAGCTGCTTATCGCCTATGATAGATGCTGATTTGGGTCAATTCAATAAAGCAAGCTGTTTTCTTATTTCGTTTACAATGGCACTTTCAAATAGGGCAGTTTTACCTGTCTTCAACCGTGAACTGTGAACCTTTTTACGGTCTGTAATCTCGATTTGCCGGATGGGCAGCAATGTATTCGACGATGAGTTTTATGGTGTTATCCAAGTCTTGCTTGGAGATCACTTCCACGGGTGTGTGCATGTAACGGTTCGGGATACTGATCAGGCCGGTGGCAGTACCGCCCCGACTGAGCTGCATGGCATTGGCATCAGTGCCTGTACCACGGGGCTCGGCTGCGACCTGATATGGAATCTTGTGTTTCTTGGCCATCTTGAACAGATGGTCCTCTATTACTGGATTGATATTGGGGCCTCGGTGTAAGACCGGGCCTTTGCCAAGGGCCACAACGCCTATCTTTTTGGGGTCGGTTTCCGGGTGGTCACTGGCAAAGGTGACGTCGAGGGCAAATCCAGCATCTGGATTGACACGATAGGACGATGTGATTGCGCCACGCAGGCCCACTTCCTCCTGAACCGTGGCCACGCCCATCACGCAGATATTGAGGGTGCGTTTGGCCAGGGCCTTCATGACTTCCGCGACCACAAAGGCACCGGTTTTGTCATCTGTGGCACGGGAGACCAGTTTGTCCTTGTCCAATCGTCGGCAGGGTACGTCCACCACAATGGGGTCACCCACACTCACGCGTTTTTCAGCCGCCTTTTTGGAGTCTGCGCCAATGTCTACCCAGATGTTCTCCATTTCCACGCCTTTTTTGCGTTCCTCGGGGGTCATCAAGTGAATGGCCTTGCGACCGATCACGCCAAACACTTCACCCTGCTTGGTCATGATTTTGACGCGTTGGCCCACGAGCAGGGAGGGGTCCATGCCGCCGATCTGGGCCGTGTAAATATAGCCCTTGTCATCGATGTAGGTAATCATCAGGCCAATTTCATCAATGTGCCCGGCCAGCATGAATTTGAACTTGGCCTTGGGATTCAAGACAGCAATGGAATTGCCATGCACATCAGGAATAAGCTGATCCACGTGTTTTTTGACTTGGTCACGCCAAATCTTGGCTGCCGGTTGTTCGTATCCTGATGGACTGGCCGCTTCAAGAAGTCTGACCAAAAAATTCTCTGATGTTTTGTTCATGTGTGTCCTTTCATTCAATCAGCTTTCCGCTCTCAGCTCTCCGCCTTTAGTTTGCGTCTGTCCTATAATCTATCGTCATTTTACCGGCAGAGGTTTACTCGAACTCATTTTTCAGTTTTGCGACCTTTATCGCATTCGACCATTTTATGAGTGAGTCCTTACTCCACGGTAATGGCGATCAAAAATGGGGCGGAGTTCTTCATGGCCGATTGAAAGTCGATGTGATCGATTTTTACGCCTGGCAATGGATTCTTCCATGTGGTTTTGCACACGCCAATGGACGGATTATTGGGTGCAGAATGGTTTATGCCTGTCCACACCACATTGGCTTTGGAACCTGGTGTGTCATTCTCGCTCATCCACCAGTCCCGGACATCAACGCCATACACAATCGGTATGCGGCGTGTTTCGCCGTGGCTGTAGTGAATAATATAGGCGCCAATGGAGGTCTCTTGTGGAGACGGCCAACCGCAGCCATGCAGGAAATGGATGGCTTGTCCCTTCTGCTGCACAGTGATATCAATAATCTCTTTGGGGAATTGCACGCGAAGTTCTCGTTCTGCCTGCTTCCCGGATAGTTGCACAATGCCTCGCACATCAAAAGGTATGCCATCAAGCGTTTGTATGCCAGTAGGCAGATCTTTCAGTGTGTTGTCCGACATACCGCCCTTATGCCAGCTTTCGTTTAATGCGGCATTATAGTGTTTGGAGAGATCGACCAGCTTGTTGTTCGCCTCTGCGCCTCGAGTCGGTACTTTTTTACTGGGCTTTGCCGGCACCTTGGGCTTGGGCTGGGGAATCGAGGCCCACTGTGGATTGCGTGCGATCACTTCATCAAAGGCCGTGATATCTCCATCACGTGGTGTGCCGATCTTGCGCATGAGCTGTTGAGGGCCTTCCTGGAAGGCGAGATAATTCTCGAATAGCGCGTTGCCTACTGTACGCGTCAGCGTGGTCAGTGCGGCCGTGCTTTGCATGGCCGTGAACTGATACGACTCATCGTTGACTTGGGTGTAGACCAAACTACCACCGAGACTGTCCGCCTGGGCCGCATAGTCCTCCATCAATGTCTGTGCCAGGGGAATGATTCGGGGCCGCGGCAGCATCAAAGGCAGATTGCCTGTGGGCAACAGGGCATACACCTGGTGCGTTTTTGGGTGAATGTTGACACTCCCGATGATGATAGGCATCTTCATACCACGAATCGCGTGCTTCGCAGCCTCGATATTGGGACTGTCATCCACAGCAGCTTGGGCCTTCTTCAGGTATTCAACTACGTCTGCATGCAATCGTGCCTCCAGATCGGCGATCCAACCCATGACCTTGGGCAGACGCTGGAGATAACGCTGAACAGACACATGATTGGCCCCTTCGGGCACGCGGTCCAGGAGGTCAACTACGCCCGGCGCGATCTGACTGGATTGACTGGCCTTTAATCCCGCTAGCCAGGGTGATCCCTGGGCACCTCGATGAGTGACCAGATAGTCATCCACACGGCGAGCGTGCAGAATCTTTCGGTTCACCAGTTCATGCTGATCATAGCCAAAGAAGCCAGACCGCGAGGTCCAGACACTTTCTCGCGTATAGCGGGTAATACCTCCATCCAGGGAGGCCATATCAAGGCGGTTTTCTTGCGCACACCAGGGGTTTTGTTTTTGAATGGAATTGTCAAACGCCAGACTCAGTTCCCGATTCTTATTCAAGGCCTCTGTTTCTTCGCGGAAACAGGTTTTTAGGAAGTTTTTCCCTTGATCCGGCATGATCTTCACTGGGCCATACACAGAAGATTCGATCGAAACAAAGTAGTCCTCCAGACTCGCTGCGTCCTTGAGTGAGGGGGCTGGGTGCAGGGGAGCACTTGTACTCAGTAACCATGGTGTTTGACTCTCCACGGCAGGCACCGTTCTTAGCTCGTTCAGCATCTCCACAAAACGCGTTAAACCTGGCCAATCAAGCCCCTTTGTTTTGCATTGTTTTTCAACACGTTTGGCCCAGGCCGACAGGATCGGCGATTCTTTTTTCTGCGGTTTCTTTCCTGTCACAGTAAAGGACTGAGTGTCCGGTCCCAACCAGGCCAGGGCCTGTTTCACTTGATCCATGGGCAGTGCAGCGATACCCGCGTTCGCCTTGAATCGAGTGGAGTGCAGGCCAGTGCTAAACTCAATAAAACCGTCTTTGAGATTCGCTGCCACAGTGAATCCTTCGAATGCCTGCATGCGTTCGGACACAAAATCAATCATCTGATCCAGAGTTGCCAAAACAATGCACTCAGCATAGTCAATCAATTGATCCAGATCACGCACGCCCAGTTGCATGCGCATCTGCATCTCGATCTGATCCTTGATTTCTTGGGGTACCCGTTTGAGCAGGGCAGCCCGTTGCTGAGGGATCATCATCTGGGCAATCATGCTGACTGTCTGCAACTGCACGGCAAGAGGTTTGGCCATGGCGGGATTTAAAACCAGGCGCATTTGCTTCTTGTCTGTGGCCGACAGGATGCGGCTCAGGAAGGGATTTTTGCCAAAGCGTTGCGCTGCGGGTGTCAGCTGCAGGCCCTGTACCAGAGAGCGGTTGCCGCACAGGTACAGGGTATCGCTGGAAGAGACGAGGTATAATTCAGGCAGGAATTTGAGTCGCTGAGACACCAGCCGTATCGCTTTCTTATCACCGATGTTTACGGCCTCAACCTTGGAGGGCTGTAGGGCCGCATTCAGCATGGGAACCAACGGTTCACGCACATGCGTGGGCAGGCTTAAGATAAACATGCGTCGCGGATCACCCAGGTAGAGGGTAAGACTCACAACGCCACGTGTATCAATGCCGGTTGCCTGAGCCAGCAACTCCGGTGTCAAGGGTTGCTCCAGTGTTTTCATACCCAGGAGTGTGAGCAGGGGATGCTCGGTCTGCAGGAGTGCCTGGACATCCGGCGGTGCAGCCTTCTCCGGTATGGCCGCGACCAGAATCTCTTCCACGCCTTCGAGCCAGCCCAGTAGGTTGTCAAATTGCAGGTGAATCAGGGCCCCTGTGGCGGGCAGCATTTCACTGGCGGGTCCTGCAGGTACTCCGTGATCGGCGAGTTGCTGGGCGTTAAGAGTCTGTGCCTTGAGAGGGCTGCTGAATCCCAGTGTTGCCAAAAGAACCAACATTGTGCAGAGTTGTCGCGTTTTCATTTTAGCAGATCTCCTACGTTATTTTCGGTTCGTGTGTGCTTAACAGATTAATACGTCGGTGCGGCTTCTTCTCAGAGGTTACACCATCATCCATCACTGACGGCTGGAACCTCCATTTTCTTCACTATCTTTGGAGATTATAACGTGCTGCTTGCCGTGATTCCACAGAAAACAGGGCCGTCGAAAGCCGAAATTGAAGCGGATCTTATTCTTCCAATAAAGGCTCAAAATATGCACTTTATGTGAAAAGAAGTCTTAAAAGTAGGCATAGTTGGCTAATTAAGCCTCATGGCGGAAGTTTTATTTGTGAAAAATATCACAATAAGTCTTGACTCGGGCTCTGGGAGTGCGTATTATTTGAACAGAGTGAATCAGAAAGAAAAAAACCAAACGAACCCCAAGATACAGGACGCTTTGCAGACAAGTAGCTCAAATCAAAAAAAAACAACTCGTAAATAATAACAGGACTTTTGAAAAAAGCCCTGTGGTGTACAGTTTTTGGTTTTCAGTTTTTAGAAAAACGCGTTTTTCCTGCTGTAAACTGTCTACTGAAAACTGAAAACTTGAAGTTTTCAAAACTTCAGTAATAAGAGAAAATAACCACGAACAAGACAGGAGACAATAAGATGACCCACAAAAACACAACACCCACTGCTGTAATCGCCCCCCCCAAAAAACCGGATGATGGTTTGGTCCTGGACGCACTCATTGAACGTGTGGCCAAGGCGCAGGCCCTGTATGCCCAGTATACTCAAGAGCAGGTGGACGCCATCTTTCGGGCCGCAGCCCTGGCTGCCAATAGCGAACGCATTTCCCTGGCCAAACTGGCCGTGGCTGAAACAGGTATGGGCATTGCCGAGGACAAGGTGATCAAGAATCACTTTGCCTCAGAGTTTGTGTACAACAAATTCAAGCATGCCAAAACCTGCGGTATCATTGAAAACGATGCGAGCTTTGGTATCCGCAAAATTGCCGAGCCCGTGGGTATTCTGGCCGGTATTGTGCCCACCACCAATCCTACATCAACGGCCATCTTCAAGGCCTTGCTTGCCTTGAAGACCCGTAATGGTATTATTTTCTCACCGCACCCCAGGGCCAAGGGCTGATCAGGTGTGCGAAGAGTTCGTCCGTCGTGGGGCCTACATGGTCAAGGGCGAGGAACGTGCTGCCCTGGCAAAGACGATCGTCATTGAGGGCAAACTCAACTCCAAGATTGTCGGACAACCCGCTGCAACCATCGCCAAGATGGCTAAATTTGACGTGCCTGAAGAGACCAAGGTCCTGATTGCCGAGGCCGAGATTGTGGGACATGAAGAACCCTTCAGTTACGAAAAACTCTCGCCTGTCCTGGGGTTGTATCGGGTCAAGGATTTTGATGCGGCTGTGGCCACTGCAGTGGCACTGGTCAAGTTTGCCGGATTGGGGCACACAGCCGTGCTCTATACGCAGCTGACCAACCATGATCGTATTGAATCCTTTGGCAAGCAACTCGCGGCAGGACGTGTCTTGATTAATCAGCCGTCGAGTCACGGGGCCATTGGGGACATCTACAACTTTCGCCTGGAGCCGTCGCTCACCCTGGGGTGCGGTAGCTGGGGTGGCAACAGTGTGTCTGAGAACGTGGGTGTCAAGCATTTGCTCAATATCAAGACTGTGTCCGAGCGACGCGACAACATGCTCTGGTTCCGTGTGCCACCCAAGGTTTACTTCAAACGGGGCTGTCTGCCCGTGGCCCTGTCTGATCTGGCGGGCAAAAAACGGGCCTTTATTGTGACAGACAAGCCTTTGTTTGAACTGGGCATGACCGACCAGGTGACAGACCTGCTTGAAGACATGGGCCTGGAGTGCGAGGTCTTTTTTGAAGTCAAGCCTGATCCCGATCTGGCCACCATTGAAAAGGGCACAGATCGCATGCAGGTGTTTGAGCCGGACGTGATCATTGCACTGGGTGGCGGCAGTCCCATGGATGCGGCCAAGATCATGTGGCTCAAGTACGAACACCCGGATGTGGAATTCAAGGACATGGCTATGCGTTTTATGGATATTCGCAAACGGGTGTATACCTTCCCCAAACTCGGTGCCAAGGCCATGATGGTGGCCATTCCCACGACCTCGGGCACAGGCAGTGAAGTCACCCCCTTTGCCGTGGTGACTGATCAGGTGACGGGCAAGAAGTATCCCATCGCCGATTACGAATTGACGCCCAATATGGCCATCTGTGATGCGAACCTGGTGATGAGTATGCCCAAGGCATTGACGGCCTATTCGGGTGTGGATGCATTGACCCATGCGATTGAGGCCCTGGTGTCTGTGGTGGCCACGGACTATACCAACAGTCTGGCCCTGGAGTCGATTCGTATTCTATTCAAGTATCTGCCGCGTGCCTACGAACATGGCGCCACCGATGCTGTGGCTCGTGAGAAGATCCACAATGCCGCCACCATGGCAGGTATGGCTTTTGCCAATGCCTTCTTGGGCTTGTGTCACTCCATGGCACATAAACTGGGTGCCATGTTTGATCTGCCGCACGGCCTGTCCAATGCCTTGCTGATCAATGAGGTGATTCGTTACAATGCTACGGATGCCCCGCGCAAGCAGGCTGCGTTTCCGCAATACGAATACCCCAATGCCAAGGCTCGTTATGCCCGCATTGCCCGGTATCTGGAACTTGAAGGAAATACAGATGACGACCTTGTCATTGCCCTGACCCAGGCCATTGATAAGCTTAAATACGAGGTGGGCATTCCGGCCTGCATCAAGAACGCGGGTGTGGATGAAGCGACTTTTGTGGCCAGCCTCGATACACTCAGTGAAATGGCTTTTGACGACCAGTGTACTGGTGCGAATCCGCGTTATCCCCTGTTCAAGGAGATCAAGCAGCTCTATCTCAACGCGTTTGACACGAAGAAGTAATCTCCCGTATAAAACGTCTTTTAGTCTCTTGGAGCCCCATGACCTGTACCATGGGGCTCTTTTTTTGGGGATGCGATACCCACCGTGGAAAGCACTTAGTATGGCATGGGTATACCCGGTGACTGATTTTGGCGGAATAGGCGAAAAAAACCGTATTTTGTGTCGTTTTATTCAATTGTTTGGGAAAAACAGGATTCTAGGTACGTCGGACCCAGGGATCAGACTATTGTTCTCATAAAAAGCCATCGCCTAGAGCATGGCTTTTTTGATATATTTTGTTAGAATAATAACTGGCTTGCCCCAAGATTCTTATAGGAGTGATGGATTTCCTTTGTAACAAACTGCTGTTGATCACCGTCTATTAGGGCAGAGCCATTCAGGATTCTGGCCTAAGTTTATTGCGATTTTACACGATTATGCGGATCAATTAAGAGGAGTCGTCAAAAATGCGTCAGTTCAGGATAGTGTTCACGATTGTCTTTATACTGTTTACAACCCACCTTCAGACTGCATCTGTCCTGGCTGGATCAGATATTCAGAGGCAAGCTCTTCTCGTTGATCCCCCTTATTCCGTGCTGATCAATGAGATAATGGCCTCCAATGCCGTGACTCTTGCAGATCCCCAGGGAGACTATGATGACTGGATCGAGATAGCCAATGTGTCTGATTCTGCCGTGGATGTGGGTGGTTTGTACCTGACTGACGATATGGATAATCCGACGAAGTGGCGTTTTCCCACGGACGACACATCAGCCACCACCATTGCGGCCCATGGATATCTGTTGGTGTGGCTGGACAACCACGTTGATATGCCGGGCTTGCATGCCAGTTTTAAACTGAACGCCCAGGGTGACCGGGTGGCGTTATTTTCGACAGATGGTCTGACGCTTATTGATCAAGTTGATTTTGGCGTTCAGAATCCGGATACTTCTTTGGGGCGTTTTCCCGATGGGGGGGCAGAATGGACTCCCATGGGAAGTCCAACGCCCGGTGCAGAAAATGTGAAGGCGTACGAAGGATTCGTAGAGGCTGTTCACTTTAGCCAGGCGCGGGGGTTCTATAACGAGTCGTTCTCGATTTCCTTATCCACCGTTACTGAAGGGGCCAGTATTCTGTATACCCTGGATGGCGAAAAACCTGTGGTCTCTTCAGACGGACGGTATCAACAGACCGTGGGGGAGACCTATGACGGACCCATTTTGATTACCACCACGAGCTGTCTCCGGGCGGTGGCAGTGAAGCTCGGGTGGAAATCCAGCCGGGCAGTCAGCCATACGTACTTCTTTTTGGCTGATGTGGCCAAGCAGTCTGGAAAACCCACAGGATTTCCAGACGCCTGGAATTCTGTCACGGCTGATTATGAAATGGACCCGGATATCGTGAATGATCCCCAATATAGTGACATGATTGTCACTGCGTTGGAGTCACTTCCTTCCATGTCAATTGTGATGGATATTGATGATATGTTCGGAGACAATGGGATCTACTCGAACTCGGGGTCGGGCGGTGTACGCTGGGAACGTCCGGGCTCTGTTGAATTGGCCTATCCAGATGGGCGAGAAGGGTTTCAAGTAGACTGTGGCATTCGTATTCAAGGGGGGGCTTTTCGAAATTCGAATGCATCACCCAAACACTCTTTCCGTTTTCTGTTCAAGGGGCTTTATGGATCCACCAAGTTACGCTATCCCCTGTTTGGCCCTGCGGCAGCGGATGAATTTGACACAATCACGCTCCGAGCCGGTGCGAATGATGGGTATGTTTGGAGTGGAGCCGGTGATACTCCGCAGTACACTCGCGATCAGTTTATGCGGGATCTTCAGCGTGATACTGGCCAGGCCTCACCCCATGGCATTTTTGTCCATCTCTATATCAACGGTCTGTACTGGGGGCTGTACAATCCAGTTGAGCGGCCAGACGACTCATTTTCTGCCAGTTATTATGGCGGCGAAAAGAAAGATTGGGATGTGTTCCGCCACAAGAATTTTGCACGCAACGCAGGCGAATCAGACGCTCTAGTTCAAACGCGAGCGGATTGTAGCGTTGTGGGAAACTCCAATGAGGCTTATCAGCGACTACAGGGCAATAATCCGGATGGCACCGTGAATCCCGAGACTCCGCATCTTTTGGATATGCCCAATTATATTGACTACATGATTGTCAATTATTGGGGGGGCAATTGGGACTGGCCGTGGAACAACTACTGGCTGGCCCGAAAACGCACCGCGGACAGCACTGGTTTCAAATTCTACTGCTGGGACGCGGAAGATGTGTTGGGCAGTCCCAGATCTTCCCTCTATATAGACAAGATCAGCAATGCCGATTCAAGAGAAGTGGGTGAGTTTCATGCGCAGCTTGCAGCCAATCCTGAATATCAGCTTCTTTTTGCTGATCATCTCCATCGTTTCTTCTTCAATAACGGTATCCTGACTCCGGACGTCCTGGTAGAGCGTTACACCGATATGGCTGAGAGTATCGAACTGGCCATGATTACGGAATCTGCGCGTTGGGGGGATCAACACTATTCATCTCCTTTGTCTCTGCCACAATGGATCAATATGCGTGATTGGATCATCTACACCTATCTGCCCCAGCGATCCGACATTGTACTTGAGCAGTTCCGCCAGGCAGGGCTTTATCCCGACCTTGATGCCCCGATCTTCAGCCTCGATGGCATCCCTCAACTCGGTGGACATATTGCCTCAAACGAGACATTGTCCATGGCTGGTGAGGGGGCCATATGGTATACCGTGGACGGATCAGACCCTCGTTTGCCCGGAAAAACCGCTGTTCTGGAACATACCGTACTGCTGGAAGAAGCAGCGGCCAAGCGCGTACTCGTTCCTGAGGCAGAGGTGGACAGTGCGTGGCAGGGTGGGCAATCTTTTGATGAGTCAGACTGGATTGCCGGTTCAGGGGGCGTGGGCTATGAATTGGGGGCTGGCTTTGAGGACTACTTTTCGGTCGATCTTCTGGATCAGATGTTCTACATGAATGCCAGTTGCTTTATTCGTATCCCCTTTGACCTCTCTTCGGAAGCATCTCAATGGGCCAGTCTGGTTCTCAGGGTCCGCTATGATGATGGTTTTGTAGCGTACCTCAATGGCGTGGAGGTGGCCAGAGATAATGCTCCGGAGTTACTCCCTTACGATGCCATGGCCACCCATGCCCATGACGATTCAGTGGCGGTCAAGTTTTCAGAATTCAGTCTCACAGAATCTATGAACGCCGTACATCCTGGCGAGAATATCCTGGCCATTCATGCCCTCAACCATGAAAGTTCCAGCACTGATTTTCTATTTTCCGCGGAGATCATTGGCGTTGAGGCCGATTCACTGAGCAATGTAGGCATCTCTCCTGTGGCCATTCAATATGCCGGCCCCATGACGCTGTCTGAGAGTGGTCCTGTCGCGGCCCGCGTCTTTTCGGGAAATCAGTGGAGCCCCATTAGCCAGGCCCTGTACGCAGTGGGCCCGGTGGCGGCAAACCTGCGCATCACAGAACTCATGTATTATCCTGCCACACCCAACACGGAGTTTATTGAACTGGTCAACATCGGTCCTGACGCCATCAATCTTGGCCTTGTTCAATTTACAGATGGCATAGAATTTACCTTCCCTTCCATCGAGCTTCTCCCTTATGTCCACGTATTGGTTGTGGAAGACATCAACGCGTTTGAGAATTACTATGGTCAGGATTTTAATGTGGCAGGGCAGTACAGCGGCAGCCTCAGCAATGGCGGTGAAAAGATCACCGTCCAGGATGCAGTGGGGCACATGATCCAGAGTTTTGACTACGACGACAGTTGGTACCCAACCACCGATGGCGACGGTTTCTCTCTGACTCTCAAAGAACCTCTTGCTGATCCCAATAGCTTCTCAGACAAATCCATGTGGCGTGCCAGCACAATTTTTGGAGGATCTGTCGGCTTCTAGAAATACCTGTAGGTCTTTGTTAATTGGGATTCACCTTTGTCGACTCAGATGGTACAGTGAAAAAGGGCAGCGATTTCCCGTAGTGTCATAAAATGTAAGCCGAAAGAAATCGAATTAGCCGGTCTTTCGGATCAGACCTGGCTCTTATTCTTTCTTGCTCAAGATACATTCTGTTTTAGATGAAACCACCTGTTATTTCCACGTTTCAAGCGATCGTACCCATTGCTCCCTTGTATGGATGCCGATATGACAGTAGTATTAAAGTAAAACAATGTGATAAGACATCCTTCAAAGGACTTTCAGCTATGAATCAAAAGAATTTTGCGTTCAAGACCATTTTTCTGGTATTTGCGGTGTGCTTGCTCGTATGGTGGGTCACGCCGCCAGCGCGGACATCGGAGGCACCGAGTCTTGACAGGGCGTTGAGCGACGGACTCCTGGTGCCTCTAAAGGAACATCCAGACACCTGCCGTGCCATTATAAAAAAGCTCAGACGGGCACATTATCGTCAGATTCCGGTTGATGATGCCTTGTCCAATAAGATCTTTGATACGTACCTGTCCGAACTTGATCCTTCCCGTCGATTTTTCATCGCGAGCGATATCAATGAGTTTGAAGTGTATCGTGATCGCTTTGATGATCTGACGCTTGCCGGCGATCTGGGGCCAGCCTTTGTGATTTTTAACCGGTTTATGGAACGCGCGACTGAGCGTTTTGAATATCTTCTAGCCAGTCTTGAGGAGGGGCTAGATGAGCTTTCCTTTGAGGACTCAGAGACCGTTGAGATCGATCACAAGGATGCAGCTTGGCCGGTGGATGTGGCTGAGCTCAATGAGATATCGGACAGAAATCTCAAGAGCAGTGCCTTGAGTCTAAAGTTGGCTGACAAGACCATGGATGAGATTGTTGAGGTTCTTAGCAAGCGTTTTGGAAATCAGCTAAACCGAATTCAGCAAACCAACAGTGAAGATGCCTTTCAGATCTACATGAACGCTTTGTCTCAGCAGTTTGATCCACACACGGCTTACTTTTCCCCGGTTCTTTCAGAAGAGTTCGACATTTCCGTGAGCCAGTCCTTGGATGGGATTGGTGCGTTACTGCAAACAAAGGATGAGTACACCACCATTAAACGTTTAATCACGGCAGGGCCTGCCGAAAAATCCGAATTGCTCAAACCAGCGGACCGGATTGTGGGTGTGGGACAGGGGCCGGAAGGTGAGATTGTTGATGTGGTGGGGTGGCGTCTTGATGAGGTGGTCAAGCTGATTCGAGGCCCCAAGAAGACCATTGTGCGACTGAGAATCCTTCCGGCGGATGCGACCGACGATGTCACAAAGGTCATTTCCATTGAGCGCAATACGGTCAAGCTCGAAGAACAGACGGCAAAAAAAGAGATCATCAGTGTGGAGCATCAGGGACGATCCGTGAACGTGGCGGTGATTGACCTGCCCACCTTTTATCTTGATTTTAAGGCCGCACGTGCTGGTGACCGCAACTATCGAAGTTCAACTCGAGATATCAAACAGTTCTTGCAGGAGCTTTCTGAAACCGATGTGGAGGGCCTGGTCATCGATCTTCGCAACAACGGTGGCGGTCTCTTGCAGGAAGCCCTTGAACTGACAGGTCTTTTTATAGAGCGAGGTCCTGTGGTTCAAGTGCGTGACGCGGGGGGGCGTATTGAGGTTTTGAGAGATCGTGACAAAGCCATTTATTACAGGGGCCCTTTGGCCATCCTGACGAATCGATTGAGCGCCTCTGCCTCTGAAATACTGGCAGGTGCCGTTCAAGACTACGGCCGGGGCATTGTCATTGGCGAGCGAACATTTGGCAAGGGGACCGTGCAAACTGTGATGGATCTGGACCGTGGGCAGTTAAAGGCGACCGTGGCAAAATTCTATCGTATTACCGGGGGGAGCACTCAGCACAAGGGTGTTGAACCTGATATCAGCTATCCTACCATGTATGACATGAACAGCATCGGAGAAAGTGCCTTGATCGAAGCCATGCCCTGGGACACGATTGCCAAGGTGTCCTATCCAGCCTATGGGAGTCTGCAACCCTTTATGGCCACTCTGCGTGACCGTCATTTGCAGCGTCAGAAAAATGATCCGGACTATCAGTATCGGCTTGCCATGATTGATCACCTTCAAGAGATGCGCAGGAAAAATACGCTGTCTCTCAATGAGGCGGTGCGTCGCAAGGAGCGTGCTGATGCGGATGAATGGCAGCTGAGCCTGGAAAATGAGCGCCGGCTTGCCAAAAACCAGACGCCGATCAAGAAACTGGATGAGCTGGAATCAGAAGAGACCGAAGATTCTCAAGATGATCCACTATTGGTTGAAACAGCGCACATATTGCTCGACTATGCGGGATTGTCCTCTCAATTGATTGTAGATCAGTAGTCGGTTTGTAAGTTTGTGTCCTGAGTACCACTGGACTTTTGACAAAGTCCAGGTAATATTATACATAGACGAACAACCTCGCGTTGGGTTGACAAACAGCACTTACAGTCCTTGTACGGAAAGGGAACCTCATGACAACAAAGACCCGAAACACGGTGACTGGCCTATTGATAGTGGCCATCATATCAGGATTTGCACTGACCGGTTATGCACAAAAACGGGCCTCGGACTGGAAGGTTCATGATCGGGATCGTGAGCAACCCGTTGTGGTGATCCCCGGGGACAAACCCTGCAACCCACCTTCTGATGCGATCATCCTGTTTGACGGGAAGGATTTGTCGAAATGGCAGAAGGGCCAAGGTAAGCCTGCCACCTGGAAGGTTGAGAATGGCACCATGGAAGTTGTCAAAAAAGGCGGTAGCATTGTGACGAAGCAGCCTTTCGGGGATTGTCAACTCCACCTCGAATGGGCCTCTCCCGTTTCGGGCCAGGGCAATGATCAGGGACGCGGCCACAGTGGAATCAAGTTCGTGGGTAGATATGAATTGCAGGTATTGGATTCGCACAAGAACGTAACCTACGCCGATGGCCACGCGGGGTCTATTTACGGGCAATATCCCCCACTGGTCAATGTGAGCAAAAAGCCGGGCCAATGGCAGATATACGATGTGATCTTCCATCGCCCAATTTTCGACGACCAGGGGGCGGTTCAGCGTCCGGCCAGCTTAACCGTATTGCACAACGGCGTGTTGGTCCAGGATCATTCCATACTACTCGGCGGTACATCAGGCGCTTCTCGCAGCTACAAAAAACATGCCGATAAACTGCCACTCCAGTTGCAGGACCACTCCCACCCGGTACGCTACCGCAATATCTGGATTCGCGAATTGCCCGAACCGCGACAACCATAACACAAAAAATGTCTCGCGCCCGCTCACTGCGTTTGCTCAAGCCGCAGAGAACGCAAAGAAAAGATAGTGGTTGTTGGTTATTGGTTGTTCGTTTCTAGTTTCTAGTTTCTAGTTGTTGGTTGGCTGAGAGCTGAATGCAGAAAGCTTCTTTGTACACCACGAAACACACAGAGCACGCGAAAAAACTGGCGCTGGCTTCGCATGGTCCTGCCCGTTTTCCGGGTTTACTGTGCCCGTGAATGGTGGGATTTGAACAGGAAGGTGAGAAGGCGTCCGCGAGGGTGTGACAGTTCTTTGGATTTGTTGGATTGTGTTCGTGTATCCGCCCATTAGGGTATACACAAGTTGTTCGGCTGGAAGTTTCTGTCTTTATGGGCTTACGCCTGGTTCGAGTGTTTTGACTATGTGAACGTCCGTCCCACGCAGATCCTGCTTGACAGCGGGGCGGTCCTTGCAGGACCTAACGTGTGCTGCGCTGGCCAAAACTCACGAAGCCGAGGCGACTTCTTCGTTCAGTCCTGCTTGCCCACTTGCGTGAGACTCGGGCCGGTCGTGTGTTTATCGCTTAGTACCTCAGCCGTATAGATCGAACCGGGCATCGCAACGGCTCTGCCTGTGAAACTGGTTGTCATAGGAGGAGGCACGACGTGGCAATCTTCCATTGTTTCTGATGCGTTCGTTCCAGCCGGTACTGGAGCTGTCCAATACAAACTCCTTGCGACCAACCAACAACTAACAACCAGAAACCAACAACCCAAGCGAAGTGACTTGTCACCCCGAGGCACCGAGGGGTCTATTAAACCAGCATCGCAGAGCGATTCAAATGAGCTGACGGCTGAGAGCTTCTTTACACAACCAACAACTGATCAGGCTGAAGACTGAGGGTTGAAGGCAAACCAACAACCAACAACTAACAACTAAAGCGAAGCGACCACAGTCACACAGTCATACCGTTTCACCGTCACACAGTCAGACCGTCTTACCGTCAAACTGTGAAACCCGGCCTCCGGCCGATTTCCCCCTTGGCACGGTGAGAAATAGGGGGTAGTATTGTGACATCATCTTGAGAGAAAGACCTTTGATCACAAACTGAGCAAGACCGAATTGCG
>CAZBTJ010000036.1:0-42666 GCA_964494325.1 uncultured Pirellulales bacterium | reverse complement strand
TACGGTTCGACGAGGGCTCCGGGATTGTAATCCCCCGGAGCTACTCTACTGGTTACCTAAACCGCATCCCCAACAAACTCCCAGCGGGATCATTATCAGTCAATCGCACTCGAACATGTTTATCAAGATCAAACCCAGCACTTAGATCCTCTGTCGGAATCATATCTGAATTCAAGGCGCAGATATACTGAAGGGAATTCTTCTCAGCTACCGTAGCGGCTCGTTCTAAGGCATGGGCTCGCTGTCTGGGGTCAACGCCGTCATAGATGATACTGTCGTGAATGAGGAAATCCACCTTGTGTTGGGTTGTCGATCCGAGTTGGGCCAGCATTAGATCAAAGCAGAAGATCTTCATTTTGCCGATACCGTCGCTGTCGCTGCATTCGATTTCAACATCAAACTTATAACCCTTGTCTGATATGTCGATGATTAATGCGCCCGGGCTTTTGTAAAGGGCCTGTGAATTTTCATTAAAGAGTTTGACGGCACTCGTCCATTTGGAACGCCGCTCTTCATAGTCAATTTCTGCTGCCTTGCCGAGTTCGATGCGTCCAACCTGGATATCCTGCTTTTTAGCGGTGATAGTGCGAACGGTTTCAATTTGATGTTTGATCTGTTCGAGCTTTTCTCTGGTGGCGACGTGTTCTTCTTCTAAACGCGAAAATTCCTCAAAGGCACCATGTGTCTTTAGGATGTTCAGGTGCTTGGCACGTTCCTCTGTCAGTTTTAGAATTAAGAGGTCCCGATCTGCAATCTGCTTCTTGAGATGAATGATTTCGGCTTCCAGGAATGTACGTCGGTTTTTGACCACGGTTTCGTGAAACTGTTTTGCTTCATTCAGCGACCGTTTGAGCCCGTCTGGAAACGTGAGACCCGTTTCTTGATAGATGGACTCTATGTGGTTGTCCTTAGGGGGTGTTTCCGTTGCAACGGCTTCTTCATACCGGCTGAGTTTTCTCCGATCCACAACATTCGCATTGGTGATACGGTGCAATTCCTGGGTTAGCCGATTTGTTTCAGCTTGGATCGTTTCGTATTGATGGTGGACTTTGAAGCTGCTTAAGTCTTTTTGTTCCTGCTCCAAAATGGATTCAAGTTGTATACGCGCGGCCTCTAATTCACCGATTGTGCCAACGATGCCATCTAATGCCCCGGTCTTTATAGCTTTCTGCATGGCCTTTAAGATGTCTTCCTTGTCACGCAGTTCCTGCCATTGTGCCGCGTATTCCCAGTTTAATCCCAGGAGGAAGGCCATATGAAGTTGAATACTGCCAGTTCCCTGATTTCGAAAATGATGAAACGGGCTTGAATAGGCATCCGGTTTGTTTCGTATGAAGTACGAAACCAAGCTACGATAGGAGGGCGTATATTTCAACTGCCCCTCATAGGGCATCAGTCCAAAGCAGGCCCATCCGAGCAGGGCTTTCCAATCGTCCAGGGAAAAAACGTATTCCTTGGTCTTGGGATCATAGTCTGGTTGACGAATCCAATGCTCTGGCGGAGTTTCAGATTGAATCGATATTCGGTTGGGACTGCTAACCGAACGTGAGGCCTTGACGCGATGCCCGTGGACGGTCATGTCGATGGTAAAAACCCAATCGGCGAGTGATTCAATATAAAGGCCTTTGCCTTTTCTGACGCTGGCACCCAGGCAGAAATTGATAATTGAGATCAGTGTAGATTTTCCCAGGCCGTTACGGGTATCTTTGTGGGTGGCATCTTCTTTTCGGTCTGCCAGGATGATATTGAGGCCCGTTGTGAACTCAACGGTATGAAAAGAGGGCTGATTGGCATAGATACCATGAATCATAGAGAGGTCCTCTCCAGCATCTCGTCGGAAAAGCGGACGATACCTATGATATACAACATGTCCAAGGTCAGGACAAATCGTTCAAAGTTGCCAATGGCGGAGGATCTCTTAACCTTTTCCCAAAGCCCCGAGACTGTGCATGGCTGCTCAAGATGGGGTAAAAGAATGGCACCCAGAGCTAAGAGTGTTTGGTCTACAGGGATATGTTTGGTGGGTAAGATCATTTTTCAAAGACCTCACAGGATTCAAAGAAATAGATCAATATCGCCAAGCTGGCTGAACGCTGAGTCTGCTCCTTAAATCCTCTTTGTGCAAATTGACACATGAGATCAAAGAGGTCGTCCCCTCTGATTCCTTTTTTACGGAGACGATAATATTCTTCCAGGAAACCGGCTTTGAGACGTTCTGGAAATTCAGAATCATTTTTGGCTTCACTGACTACAAAAGCCTTCACGTCAGGCATGACTGCCAAGCCCATTTTGATTGTGCTGGTTGATTTTTCAGCCAGTTCATTCTTCTTGATCTTATCTGCCAGAGGGATCACGGTGAAATCGAAATTGATATCCAGTGCATTCACGCGATGAATCCACTGGGTAGCCTGTTCCAGTTCAGGAAAACCTACTTCAGCGAATGCGTTGTGGGTTGCTTGCCTAATGCGACGTTCATGCTCTGCTTTCATCACCAGTAAGGCTTCAACCGAAAAATCATCACCTTGCTTGTCAATTTGCGTATGATGATTGCAGCAAAGATAAATAAGGTTGTCACAGTGATTACGTTGCGGATCAGACATGCTTTCGTCATACCGGGCAGCACCTGGCTTTTCCCCGGCAATATGAGCTGCCTCACCAATAACGGCTGGTGCAGACTGCTGACCTCCGTCCACCGTTAGTGCTCTATCACAGCCTGGAAATGCGCAACGATTTCCACTCCTAAAGGCAAGCACCAACTTCGTTGGATACGTAACATCCATGCACAAACATCCCTTACGACCACAAAAACATGATTATATCCTCTTAATCGGCGAATACCAGCAGTTTTCTCCAGTCCTAACTGTCCACATGCTGCTGTTACAATTGGCTATTGGACAAAGACAGTTACGGTTGTCGTGTGGTTTTGGGTTAACCCAAAAAAGAAGGTTACCACATTTTGCTCTCAACGACAGGCTATTGTTAAATCACGAATCTCTATCTCTTCAAGCTGTACCAGAATAATAACTTCGGCCTCATGGACTATCAAGAGGGGAATTATTTAAGATTTTTAATTTTTAATTTTTGATTGCGGATTTATTAAAAGCCAGAGGGCAGAGGACGGAGAACGGAAGACGTAGAGCAAGTAACTGATGGCGAGAGTCAATGTCATCTGTCATCAGTTTTCCGACATCACCACCCACAAATGTCGAATACCCACCTTACTACTCACTCCCTTCCCAGTACGACCATGGATTGACTGACAGCTCGCGGTCCCGTGGGCGACATCTTCTCTAAAACCACCCAGTTTCTCACTTTTGTCCCAAACGCAGCCGTCGGTGCTCTGGCCTTTGGAAAGCTCTGATATCCACCGATTGATTGTCGTGTGCCAGTGTTTTGGAGTATTCCCCTGTACATACCCGATCATGGCCACCAGATCCAGTTTATGCCCGTGGAGGTCCAGTTTAAACCTTTGTATGCCGCCACTGCGTTTTTTGCCGCCTGTGACGTATTCTCGTTCTCGAGCTTTGGTGGGGGCAGGGAGACGCTTGCATTCAAAGACCAGGATGGGGTCGTAGATGCTGTACACTCTGGCGTCAATTATCGTGGTTTGAGTCGGTGAGGCGGAGAGATCGACACTTCGGCGGCCCTGCTGATATTCCTCATGATTAAAATGAACCATGGGAAAGCTATTGCGTGCTTGTATGTCAAGAAACTTGCATAACTGAAGATTGAGTTTGTCTTCGGCCTGTTCCGCAGGACGCTGGGGATCGTCGCGCCAAGATGGCAGATGTCTATAGACAAAGACCAACGTGCTTTGTGTAAACTGATCCGGGGTGATCCCAGAGTTAAGTTTTTCTGGGCTATTCCCTCCGCGGCTTTCCTCTTTCATTTCAATATCCCTGCCTCCGCAAATCAATGAGTGTTTCGTCTGCGTCTCGTATGGCGGTGGATCGTATCCAGTATCTCAGCCGGTCAGGCTTGATCAACAGTAGGACATTCTCCGAGTAGAAACGCAGGACTCGAACGGTTCTTAGGCTCTCGTGATTGTCGTCATAGATGAGTTTATGTAATTCATCTGGTGAATTATCGTTTAGCCAGGCGAGATTGGGGCGATCGCCAAAATAGAACGGTTGGCAGATCAGGCCGTTTAGGAATATGGGTAACATTGCCTGCAAATTGTCATAGATGCTTCCCAACATGCGGATGAAGATATCGGAATACCCTTGAAGAGTGTCTTTATCCGCTGCTTTCTTCAATAGCTTGGAGTTTTGTCCAAGACGTATATATTCGCCCATACACCCAAGGACTTCCTCACGCAGAGCCTCTTCCCAGAAACTCAGAGAAAGACCGGTGACATCAACAGGAAAAGGCAGTAGATCAATATCTCGCTTCATGATTGCAGTGGCTTTGCCTACTAATGATTGCGTGCCGTTTAGGGTACATGCGAATCGATAGAAATCATGATTCTTCTGAAACAGGCTATAAATTTCCCGTAGGCTTGATGCCTCTGATTTAGGGGCATGAATGCCTACGATCCTGTTGCAATACGCCAAATAACCTTTGTTCCAAAAAGCCATCGGGAGAGAATCGGTTTCTTTGATTACTAATAGTGGTGATGTGTATATGTCTTTGCTTTTTGGTCTTTCGAAATGCGTTTCTGATAGAACCCCAGTTTTCTTTTCGTTAATCCCATCGAGAGTAAGTGCAGATGTGGGTAACAGCTCCATTCCAGTCAAATATAGCGAACGGTGTTTTCGATTTCCAACAGCGAATCCTTCGCCACAGTCCCAGCCTCTCTCTTTGATATAGTCTTCCAGGGTTCTCATACCACGAAGACGTTTTCCTATTTCAAACAGACGGCCACCTCCAAGCAAATTGGCTCGCCATACATAAGATCCCATATCTACATGTTGCTGAGGAACGTGATGTCGATCGTAATGATCCAGTTCGAAACAAATGCGTTCTTGTGCGGTAATGGTGCGTCTGAAGGTCCAGTGCTTGATCCAGTGATCTTCATCCGGTGCAGCGGCTTGCGCTACGATAGCTATGGTTTTGGGATCGGCGCCATCGTATAGATTACGTATTGAGGTGAAATCCAGGACGGTGTTTACTTGATGTTTCTGGAAGATCGCAGCTTGGAAACTTTGGGCCTTGCGATTATAGAGCAAGCCGGACGGCTGGATCAAGCAGGCCTTTCCACCTGGATTAAGAATAGACAGGCTTTTCTCAAGAAAGAGATAGGCTACTTGTTTGTCGGGTAGTGAGCGTTGGTGCGGATCTTGTTTCTGTGCTGCTTGATTTAGTTCATCTCCGGCTGGTGACAGTTCAGATTCAAAGGGTGGATTGCCAATGACAACGTCAAAGCCTTTGTCAATAAAAGAGGATTCGCCTTGCCGGGCACGATTGAGTATATCAAAGAAGTCGACTTCAAGGAGATTGGTGTTGCGTAAAGGATCGAATCGAAGTTCGCTCCAGATGACTTCAGATTTAAGGGCGTCACAAATCGCCAGACTCAGGCTGAATGAGGCAAGGTCTACTGCGTTGGGGTCCAATTCGATGCCGTAGATAGACTGTTTTAAAATCTGCTTGAGTGAAGAGGCATCCGGTCGTTTCCATTGGCGACTACTGCGCCAGACATTAATCAGCCTCCTGAATGCACCTACCAAAAAGATACCCGATCCACAGGCCGGATCGAGAACTCGCTCTTTACCGGTGAGTTTATCGTAGGGCATGGCCTGATCCAACAGCAAGGATGCCAGGAAGGGAGGAGTGTACACAGTACCGTGGCCACCCTTAACAAATCTTTGATAGAGATGGCTGATTATCTCGACGGGCAAATGCTCTAAAGAGAACTGGTCCCATAGATAACGCTGACGTTTGAATGTTCTGGCTTCGACAAGCTCTGCAAATCGCTTGAGGGCGGTCTTGGTCAGTTTCTGTCTTCCTTCACGCGGCAGAGAAAAGACGTCGCCGTTGAATTTTCGTTCCAGGAAGCTCAGGAGTTGATACACTTCTTCTGGATTATTGCCCTTAAGGACTTCGAAGAAGTTTTTCGCACCTTTGTGATAACGGCCAAACCAACCATGATTGGGAAAGACTCGTCGGTCTTCAAGGTACTTGATGAGCACCATGAGCAGGAGCAATCGACGGAGGGTGGGATTGTTTTCGCCATCAAGTTCACTGTCTGCTTCAACAATGGCCTGAATCAGTAATTGATGGGCTGTTCTTGTGTGATCGGCCAAACTCGAGTTTTTTGGGTCTTCCCAGAATGTTCCGTCTGCCAGACGAAAGGCCGAATACTGCGAACACTTCTTTAGCTCACGGTCAATTCCAGTAGCGATTTCCAGTGTCTCCACGGGATTGTAATGGCATTGCTCTTGCCTATCTAACCAAAAATCAGGGCCACGGGCACACGTCAGGATATCGATTCGACTGGGCCATGATACATAGAGCAACGGTACAGTGCCGTGGAGCCAAACCTGCTGGTGAAGTTTGGCCAGTTCATCATTGCCGAGCCGTTCCTCTGAGTTATCAACAATATAGGCTGCGACCTGTGAGGATCGTCCGTCGGAAAAACGCCGGAAGAAAATAAAACCAATCTCCTCGAACAGCTTAGCATCATAAACAGCGGCCTGTTCGTCGATATCCAAGGCCACTGGTTGAACACTATGTACCGGAACTAAGCCTGGCAAGTGTTTGCCATGAGGCCTGATAAGGTCAACAGCTTGCAGAGTATTTCCAGTCATGGACGGCTATGTTACCAAAACAACAGGAATACACAATAATGTGATAAATAAATACTGTAACCATTCGCTTCAGTTTCTCAATCGAATTATTGTCTATTGATTCCGCTCAGGGCAGGTTGTCTTCCGTCTTCTTATCTTCATTTCGTGCCTCTGGTGTGGTTCGTGGTTCCAAATAACTGAAGACAGAAGACCGAGGACAGATGACAGCATTACTCATATGATCGCTCCTGACCTCTAACGTCTGCCCTCAGTCTTCAGTCATCCGCCTCCCGATCTCTCTTTTTGAATCGCAATATCCTCCACCGTATAATCGTCTTTATTTTCCTTGGTTGTTCTTCGACACAGCACTCGTCTATTGTTTCCAGAGTTGCTCCAGCAATGTGAACATGTTGGGGTCATAGGCCTTGAGCTCGGCCCGCACAAAGGGGTAAAAGTCGTTGGTGCCAAAATAGGCTTCGCTGGCCTCTGCAAAGTACTCCTTGTCATTATTTAGCGCATAGTGCGAACCTGTACTCCCATTAATACGAAGGACCTTTTTGTAGAGGCCTGCTTCTGTGGCTTGATCAAAGGCCTTTCTTATGCCGGGGTGGCCATGCTTCAAGACCTGATGATGGTAGGCATGTGCCAATTCGTGTAGAACCATCCAGGGCTGGTCGTGGGACCATCTCAGAAAGTTGGTGGCATTGGCAATCTCAACAGAGGCGGCCTTGTCTGGATTGTAACCATTTCCGATCAGCCAGTCCTTGCTGGGATGATAGCACATGCAGGGGTGGAGTCTATCCTCATATTCAATCCAGATGTTGACGGTCTGAAGCTTTTTCAGGGCATTGGTCGGTACAGCTCGTTTTATGCGGTACAGTTGGTTTTTCAACAGGGTTCGAGTTTTTTCTGCCAGGGCTGGATGGTTGGCATCCAGTATCTGGTTCATCCAGATGTGCCAGCCTTCGATCTCAAGGGATTTGTACATGTAGGTAGGGCTAAATCGTGGGTAGGAATCGATTTTGCGAATATCAAGTTTTCGAACAGCTGCTGCGGTTTGCCACGTGGCAATACCCAGAGGACGCGATGCTTCCACTTCAAAACGCACGGAGTATTGATGGTCCTTGGTGTCGAAGTCTATCATGAGATCTTTGTCAATCCACACCTGCAGCATGTCCTCAGTGACACGGATACGGATGTCATACCAGCGGTTATTTTCAAAGTCATAGCTGGAACTGGTGGCATTGTTGGCGGCATCGTAGAAATCAATGTTCGAGATGCCAAGCAGGCTGCCGCCCCAGCCTCCGCAGATCAAAGAGCAATGCTGATCGCCCACAGGGAATGTCAGGCCACAGAAAAAATCACTGCCATCAACTCGCTTGGCCTGCAACGTGATTTCATAGTTTTGACGAATCACGGGGCCGGTCCATGTGATACCGGTCATGTCTTGACCGCGGCCCAGGAAAATAGTCTCATCCTTGATTGAGACATCGCCCTGGCCGAAGAAGTCACTGGGCTTCCATTGGCCAAGGGTCTTTCCATCAAAGAGGTCGATTGAGGACGGAGATTCGTCTGTTGCAGTCAGGCCAAAACACGAGGGGCCTACAAATAGCAGAATCATTACGGTTGCCAGAGCTGTTCTCTTCATCAGTAAAACTCCCATCAAGGCCAACATCATTATTGTTCGTATACTGTGACTATGATGCAGAGAGTGCGCTGTTTTGTCAACCGTCTGTCAGTTTAGTCAAACACTTTTTTGGGGGCATGGCAGTAGGGTTGTTTCCCGGTTTTTTGATAATAATCCTGGTGATAGGTTTCTGCGGCCCAGAATTTCTCTGATTTTACAATCAGGGTCTGTACTTTGTGACCCTTGTCAGACAGGCGCTTGATGAGTTTTTTCGTGATTTCTTTTTGTGTCTCACTGGTATAGAACACGGCAGTGCGATATTGAGTGCCAATGTCCGGGCCCTGACGGTTAAGCTCCGTGAAATCGTGAATTTCAAAGAACCGACGCGCCAGGGTTTCATAGTTCACACGCTTCGGGTCATACACCACCTCCAGGGCTTCCGCATGTCCGGTTCGTCCAGTGCAGACCTGCTTATAGGTGGGCCGTCTTGTGGTGCCGCCTGTGTAGCCCACCGTTGTTTTGGCCACGCCCGGTATCTGCTGGAACAGATATTCCACACCCCAGAAACAGCCGCCTGCAAACACGGCCTCTTCGAGTCCCGACTTGGACGCTGGCAGGAAGTCCAATGAGATAGAATTGACACAGTGACGTGTGTTTTTCTCGGTGTACCGTTCACCCATAAACACATGACCCAGATGTCCATCACAATCCGCGCACACGATCTCAATACGTCTGCCATCGGCATCGGGTTGGCGTTTTATAGCCCCCTTGATTTCGTCATCAAAACTGGGCCATCCGCAGTTTGATTTAAACTTGGAATCGCTCACGTAGAGCTTGTTTCCGCATTGTTTGCAGGTGTACACACCCTTGACGCGGTGGTTATTAAATTTGCCCGTATGTGGGGCTTCAGTGCCCTTGTGGATAATCACACGGGCTTCGTTGGGTTTGAGAGGTTTCTTTTTCACAGTTTTGCTCGATTCTTCTGTCTGGCCGGACACAGGCATGCCCAGGGCCAATACCACTAAAATGAAACACACGCACATAATAGGAAATTGTCTAATTTGTCTCATAATCAAACTCCTGAAATATTGTCATGAGTTTACACCTAAATTTCAAGTATGCATAGTGATTTTGGCCGCGTCGTGTTTGCCAATTGGCAAAAAAAAAGCGCAATTGGTATTTTAACCTGGAAATTCTGATGCGCCAATGTCGATAATAGGTCATAAAGGGTTTGATGCCCTCCCCATGGAAACGACGGTTGATTTCCAGGTCAGATGCTCTGGAAAGGCCCTGTTGTGTACGCGCCACGATGACTTTGGCAAGAGAGGTCAATATGCTGTTGGGTAAATGGATATTCTCTCTGGTTTAAAGTACGTCGTGTCTTTACTGAACACCCAATATCCAACACGGAACATCCAATGTCCAAGGAAGGAGGTCGCTTCGCTCCGTTTTTTTTCATTCATCTGATGGATATTCCTTGTTGAGTATTGGATATTTACTCTTTTGGCCTGATTTACGGATCGTCTGGCCTGGACCTCAACCTGCAGGTCCACGTGACCGTGTTTTGCACCAAGTCGGATAATTAGATGCGATTGTCCTGGCCGTGAGCCCTTAGTCTTGACAAATCAGGCGTGGCCATTAGACTGTCACTTTTCGCGACTTGAATCAAGAAATGGAGTGTATGGATGCAAGTATTGGTGATGTATTTTTCAAAGACAGGCAACACTGAGGCCATGGCCATGGCTGTGGCCAGGGGTGTCAGTGATGTTGAGGCGGTAACCTGTGTGATAAAGCCTGTGGCGGAGGTGACCCGGGAGGATTTTCTGGCAGCTGACGGCGTGGTAGCTGGGTCACCCGTGTATTTTGGCTCCATGGCGTGGGAACTCAAGCGCCGGTTTGATGAACTGGTGGATACGCGACGTCAGATGGGTGATAAAGTCGGCGCCGCGTTTGTGACCTCCGGACACCATACTGGTGGGAAAGAAACCACATTGCTTTCAATTTTGCAGGTATTCTTGATCTACGGTATGGTGGTGATCGGTGATCCTTTGGAGGCCAGCGGCCATTATGGCCCCGCCTGTACAGGGCCTCCGGACACCACAGCCCAGGAAGATGCATTCAAGCTTGGACAGCGTGTGGCAAGATTGGTGAAGAAGCTAAAGTGAAGGCGCAAAAAAAGAGGTGTGCTGCAAGGAGAGACAGCACACCAGTTTCTACTACTATATAAAGTAAGCGAGTTGTTTATTTGTCTTTGTTACGTTCTTCAAGGATCTTCTTGAGGTACGTATTCTCTCGTCTTGTGGCTTCCAGGTCAAAAGCTTGGTACTTGATACAGACTCTCAGATAATCCAACACTTCCTGCAAGTTGGTGATACTCTTTTTGAGTTGATCATGGCTTTCACGGGCTTGCTTGGCAAGGTCTGCGAGCTTATCTGTTTGTGGGTTACTATTTGCACCGAATTCTTTGACGAGTTCGTTCAGTTTGTTTTCAAATTTTGCTTCATCCATTTCAGCACATCCTCTTCAAAGAAAGCATACTGTTCATTTTAAGGCCCCCAAATGGCACGTTTGCCATTATAACTTTTTGGTCCTTTTCAAAAAAGGTGATCTGTGTATTTGGCCTGGTTTTTTGGAGTTTTGTACGGAGATTGATGCAGAGGTTGTCCAATTAAAACATCTGGTGGGATTGTAGTGATTATGAGGAAAGTAGCAGTCGCTACGTGTGTAGGGGGAGGTGGTTATTTTGCGATTGGATTACAGATTTTATAGGATGATATTGAAAAAAACAAATGCGCCAAGGTTTTGGTGTTTGGTTCCCAATATCCGGTTTTTTGAGCGTTCAGGAATTTTTGTGATATGCCTGCTATTTACCAGAGTTCAAACACCAAAGATTATGAGACGAATGCCCCTTCAAGCTGTTAAGACAGTAATAAATGAGGTCGCGTGTGTTCAGGCAGAGGCAGTGGCGTTTGGCATCTAACGCAGGCATCTGACCTGAGCCCACGTTTCTTATGACACGAAGCACAACGCACCAGGGGTGTATGGTTTAAGGCCAGATAGGTGAGCAGGCCAGCGAGATTGAAGCACAGAACAAAGATCAGCCAAAAGACCATGTGCAGTTTGGAGGTCCAACGTGGCCTGCCATGCCAAAAGGCCAGGGCTGCAAAGAGCAGAGAGGGGATCAGATAGTCCCAATGCCCATAAGGCATCATCTTGATCAGGAAGAACAAGAAAGGCTCTTGATATTCGCTCGATGAGTTATAAGCTGCCTGCAACTGTTTGCGTCCTGTGATTGACAGGCCAGGAGATAAACACTGAACCCAGCGTTGGATCGTCCAGGGTCGCGAGATTATGGCTGGTGTGTTACGGGTCTGCGTCTCCATCCAGCTAAAGGCCTTGAGCTTTTCCAGATTGCCCTGGGCATCTATTCGATACAACTCAGTCCATTGACGTTTTTTCGTGGCTCTGTATTCTTTGAAATACTCATGATATAACTCAGGGGAGTCCGAATACTGTGGAGAGCGGCGAAAATCTGCCCAGTATCGAACCATAAAGAGATCTGTTTTGGTCGCAGAAAAACGCCAATAGCCATATACGTCATTCCATGCCTTTGGCACTGAAATGGTAATGGATTGGTTTGGATCACGTAGGGCCAGATGATATCTATCGTCCCTTGATTGGAAGGCAATCAAGGGACGATAGATATTGGGATCTGCATACCCTCTCACTTTTTTATCTGTTTCGTACCATGCCTGGGCCCTGATGGAGTTCGTGTAGATGTTATCGTTGTCAGCCAGATGTTCTACTTTGCGGCTGTTTACATCGATCTCGTACAGGTTTTGCTGAGTGAGCCACAGTAATTTTCCATGACCGTTTTTAGACTGCCACCATTTGTATCGCTGCATGTCTCCGAAGCCTGTGCCTACTGTCGAGTCGGGCTGGAAGCCTTCCTTACTGAGGCAGCCCAGTATGTTGCCTGTCTGGTCATAGCCTGTAAAGATCCTTCTCTTTCTGTCGTATCGCCAGATCTCCTGGAGTGTATTGTCCTTCATAACCGGGACATCCATGGTCGTAGAGAATTCAGACGTGATCACGTATCTGTTGTCCAGACTTCCTTTGTCAGACGCATAGTACAACCAATTGGCAAATGATAGGTATGTGTTGTCTGGTGCCTTTTGAGTTGGTCTGCGTTCGATGAGTGTGTTGTTGACATCATAGACCTCTTCCATGTCCTGGAGCTTGCCATGGGCATCTAGTTCCTGGGAAGATTTTATCTGGTGTACTGTGCCATCCAGCAGGAATCGGAAAGAACGTCTGGCAGGATCTGGTGTGTAGGGTCTGCCTGTCCGCGCCTCTGGACGTCTACATGATTTTACCACTTCAATGGTCATGAGCTGAATCACATAGACAAGCCATACGAGGATCAGGCTTGCCACAAGGATTTGAGCGGATTTGGAGGCGTACTTGAGTCTATGTTTCATCGTCGGTTCCTCTTAGAATTCCTTGTGTGAAAACGTGACAACCAGTTGGCTCAGAAGGATCACTGTGCTGATGAGCAGCAGACTAAATGCCACTGAAGTACTTGACAGATAGAACATCCAGCACAGCACAAAAATCGCAAAGATTACGCTGAAAAACCGTGTGGTGTACCATCGTGCTTTGCTCATCGCACTCAAGGCGATGCCAAGATACATGACGAAGCCCAGCCCGATGAATAGCCAGCCTTCACTCAGGACCTGTGGATTGGGCGGAAATCCCGTGGTCTTGACATGGTTGACGTACCAGTGGGCCCAAATCCAGGGGATACCCAGGCCACCTCCAAAGGCCAGGGCTGCGCACAGGAGTTTGCTGCACAGAATCGCAGTCCTGGATATGGATCGGTGCAGCAGGAAGGCCCAGGTTCTGGTCAGAAGGGGCACCCAGAAATGAAGAATCCCAAGGCCCAGGCCCAGGCTGATGGATATAAACATCAGCATGCTTCCGATCTCATTCACCGGAGTGCGATGAAATAACTGGAAATTGCCATTATGCACATAATACTGATAGTCGTTACCACCCCTCAGGCCAAAGCTACGAATGCTCAAACCTGCCAGGGCTGTAAAGGCAAGCATTGCCAGAATCATGAGTACAACGGACTCTCTGAGTTCCTTTTTGAACAAGGTGAAAAATTTCATATTAGTTTTCCTCCCATCTCATGATCCGCTTGATTTTTTCGGGTGCCGTGAAATCTATAAATTGGTCTTCAAGATTCATGGGCAGAATCTCGTGTCTGATAGCCCCATTAGTATTTGCCCACTGAGTAATGATGTTCTCTGGCGTGCCAACCAGCAATATCTCCAGCTCATTCTCACCACGACGCGAGGCCAGCTGGCCTGGGATATCCAGGGCCTCTGGTGGTTTGTCTTTGAAGGTCATCTTGGTCTTTATCACGGATTGGCGGAATTGCTCAACAGTGCAATCGGCCCGGAGTACGCCCTTGTCCAAAACAAGCAGTCGGTCGCACACACGTTCCACGTCTGCGAGGATGTGGCTGGAGAACAGCACGGTTCTGCCCTGATTCATGATGAGGTGGATCATGCCTTCCAGAAACTGCCTGCGTATGGCCGGGTCCAGACCCAGCGTGGGATCGTCCATGATCAGGAGTTCCGGGTTCGGCGTTAAGGTCAGGGCCAAAGAGACCTGGGCACGCTGACCATTGGACAGGTGCTTGATCTTCTTTTTGGGGGACAGGTCAAAGTACTCGATCATCTCGGCGAAGAAATTACTGTCCCACTGGTCCGGGTAGAATGCCTTTTGGAATTGTTCGATTTTCTGAATGGTCATCCAGGTAATCAGGCGATGCCCTTCAGTCACGTAGCCAATGCGTGCTTTGATCTCCGATGTCAGGGCCTGGGCATCGCAGCCAAGCAATGTGGCTGAGCCTATCGTAGGGTGCAAAAGGCCAAGCATAAGCTTAATGGCCGTGGTCTTGCCTGCCCCGTTTCTTCCGAGAAAACCACAAATAGTTCCTTTCGGAATGGACACGTCGAGATGGTCCAGAGCAAACTGGCTGCCAAAGGCCTTGGTCAAGTTGTGTGTTTCTAAGACAATATCACTCATGACTTTTCCTTTTTCTCCTAAGACTTGGCATCGAACTGCTGCATTCTTTCTGTAAATAGGGAAGAAACCTCACTCGGGTTTAGGCCCAGAGTCATGGCGCGTGCGATGATCGTGTCCATGCGTTCACTCAAGAGGTTGAGGTCTGCAGCATCTCGGTGTCTGAGTCTGGGATCACTGACAAAGGTACCGGACCCCTTTTTTGTGACTACCACGCCTGATTGCTCCAGGAGTGAATAGGCCCTGGCCACAGTGTTGGGATTGATGACCAGTTCCGCAGCCAGTTTCCGCACTGCAGGGAGTTTGTCGCCGATTTTGAGTTGCCCCCTGGCAATGGTCTCGCTGATCTGATCCATGATCTGCGTGTATACGGCCTTATCTGAACCCGGCTGGATTTGTATCCAAATGCCCATGATATGTTGCCTTCATACAAAGTGTATTAGCTTTACTAGTACACCTTAGCAGTTAGGGAGATCCAATGCAAGTGGTTATTTCAGATTATTTCCGTTATGTGTGTCCTTCGTTGGTGTCTATGGTGGAAAGCTGATACACTTTTCGAGTCAAGAACCTGAGGATGGAAAAATGATCGAACAAAACCAAAACGAAATTGAGATGATTCAAGCCTCTCTACGAGGCCAGTCGCAGGCCTTTGGGTGTCTCGTTCAGGAGTACCAGGCCTTGGTTTGTGCCATTACTTACAGTGCCACCGGCAATGCTGACCACAGCGAAGAATTGGCACAGGAGGTCTTTCTCAAGGCATGGAAAAACCTGGCCCAGCTTCGGGATCTTACTAAATTCAAGTCCTGGCTCTGCCGTATTGCGCGCACCACGGTACAGAACTGGTTTCGCAGTCGCCAGAAGGATACTGTGACTCAAGCCGCATCCCTGGATGCCGCTTACCAAATCTCCTGCCCAGGAGCTGATCCGGCAGAAACATCCTCCCGACGAGAACGTGAAGCCTTGGTACACCAGGGCCTTAGCCAACTTTCCGAATCACAACGTGTTCCCCTCATTCTCTTTTATCGAGAACAGCAATCCACCGCTGAGGTTGCGCGTCAACTCAATCTAACCGAGAACGCCGCTCGGCAACAGATCTACCGAGCACGTCAGGCCCTGCGTGACCAGATGTTAACCCTGATTGAACACACGCTTGAGGATACACGGCCCAGCAAGGCGTTCGCTTCCGGGGTGGTCACGGCGATCACTGCACTCTCCCTAAAAACAGCAACCGTTAGTGCGGCAGGTGGAATAGCATCCGTTTCAACGGGTATAAGTAGTCTAGGAGTCAAGCTGGGTCTCATTGCCGCTGGCTTCGTGATCGTGGCTGGTGGCTGGATGGTTGCCAATCGCTTCCGGACCTCTGATATGACCGTGTCACCTCGAGCCGAGGCTGCCACACCCATCGTGTCCCCTGAGCCGGACCAGGTTCCTGTCACGAACCAGCGCCTGCCCCAGGTCTTGACGAGTCAACCCATGACTCCTGACGACACTAGCGAAGTTGGGCAGGCCTCCCTTCCTCCCGTGAATGTGCTGGAAACGACCGCCATTTCAGAACCCTATAGGTATCACCCCGCAGGTGTGCTCAGCGGATTAATTACCGATGCCGAGACCGGTGTACCTATTGAAAACGCTGAAATACAACTTCACAAATCCCGACGTATTTTCGGGGCCTTCACTGACGCCAACGGCTTCTATTCCATTGCCGATATCCACGAAGCAGGCAGCTACGAAGTTCACATTGATCCACCACCTGCCTATATCGGGTATGCCTGGAGCTCAGACAATCCTTTGGTTCATTTGGAACCCAAACAGCAAGCCAGTAAACACTTTGTTCTGCCTCACGCCTGTCAGGTGTCGCTAACCGTTGTGGACATCAATGGTGTCGGCATTTCCAAAGCCAAGGTTGTCGCGACTTCTCTGGTAGAACCGCATCCCAAAATCGTCGGTTATTTTGGCCGTGAACGAACGACTGATCCCAACGGCTTCTTAGACTATGGTGGGTTTCGGCCTGCTGATACGGATTACCTGATCACGGTTTTCCATGATCAACTTTTTTATAGAGAGTACGAAGGTCAGACCGTGGGTTTCTATCGTCGCGACTATGCACGAGGAAAAGCTATTGTACGATTGACCGATCCGAACCAGATCACTGACGTTGTTGTCGTATTGGAAAAGGGAGAATCGATTCATGGATACCTGGAGTACGCCGATGGCGTACCCGCCGCTGATGTTGAGATAGAAACGGAGCCGGATTGGTGGCACAGCTCCCGTGGAGAGACCCGATATACTCCGAATCAGGATGGCACATTCACCATTCAGCATGTGACACCCGGTACTTACAATATCAGAGTTCACTATCCTCGAGCCGAGGGAGGGGATGGATCGATCAGAACAGTCATGCAAACGGATTTGCCCTTGGCTGATGGCGAACCGCTGATCGTCATACTGCCCCAGAACTCCCCTGGTTCTCTGGCCTCCATCACAGGCACACTACAATTCGAAGGTGGCAAAGTCCCTGATTCCATAAGCGTCACGGCATTAAATCTAACAACACATAAGCAAACTCATACCTCACTAGTCCGAAATCCTGACAAAACCTTCCCGCAGACCTTCACCATGAATAATCTGCAACCGGGAGACTATCTATTACGACTCTATGCGGGTGAGTTATTTGAAGACAAAATCATTCAGAAACTTACTGTGCCTTGCTCGGATTTACAGGTCGAAATAAAATACTTGAACACAGGGCTACCCAAACTGATGGGCAAGGTATTGTCAGTTACAACTGGTGAACCCATCCAGCATTTTCTCATACGGTCTTTTTGGCAATCGGGACTGGACCAGTTGAACAATCCTCAATGGACTGAAATCAATCATCCTCAAGGGCTCTTCTCCTGGGATGTTCAACAACGGGGAATCTACAGAGTACAGGTCGTTGCGCATGGTTATGCTTCAGCATGGAGTGAAGACATCGATTCTCAGAGTGGTGTGCCGACAGCAATTAATCTTTCCGTGGGTGGTGCACTCAAAGGGACTGTCGTCAATGAATCAGGCCAAACAATCGCCGATGCCAAGGTCATTCCTCTCTCGTTAGCCAGTGGTACATCCATTGAGACCACGCACAGCTTTGCCAGCGATTACGGCGCTGCAACGACAGATCAGGACGGTCGCTTTACGCTCGAAAATTTGGCTCCCGGCTTGGAAACACTCAAAGTGGTTTATCCGGGACAGGCCTTTTCAGTTGTGGACAATATCGAAATCATTGCCGGAAAAATCACACAGGCAAAACCTGTTGTCCTGCGACCTGGTGGAAGCGTTGCTGGTATTGTCTATGACGAAAAGGGAATACCACAGGCTGGTCAAGTGATACAAATCCGTCTTGACAATGAGTTTATTGACTACTTCAAGCCTCCTCTGGCCGATGTCATTACAGATAGCAACGGATTCTATGATTTCGAACACCTCCCATTGTTACCCTGCGTGGTACATCGAACTATGTTCAAAATGAACGGTGTCATCGTACAAAATCTGGTACCTAAAAATAAGAAGGTCCATGTCTTGGACTTTGGGGGCACTCCCCTGGTATCAGGTTCCATTCTCATTGACAATCAAGTGCTGATAAATCACAAGCTGCGTTTAGATGCTCCGCAAGGTCATTTGCGAGGTGACTTTACCTATTTCGCACAGACAAATGAACTGGGGGACTTTACCCTGCGTGGCATCCCTGCCGGGCCTCACACCATCTACTATGCTCATCCTGTGCAGGAAGGACAATGGATCGAGTTAACAACCTTCGAGATGGGAACTGAAAACCTCGATTTAGGGATCATAAGCAAGAAGGGCCTCACTGGCATCGAACATCCACAATAGCCAAGAGAGAACCCGCTTTTAATCGATCATGGTTGCGTTGTGGGCTTAACTCGTGATTACGCTTGAGTTATTCGGTTGAAAATACTGGCTCCTCATTAGCGTCTGGGATGACGAGCAGCATACTTGCGTCTTTATTCATCAAAAATGTACTACTGCTTTTTCTCCTTGTGATAATAGGTGAGCTCCACTTGCCAGACGGCAGTGTCTGTGGAAAGGACTTACTCATTTCCAGTTTTAGATCAATGGTGATTTCATTGCCAATTTCTGTTGAATTAACGATGAAATCAAGTCTTATCCCACTGTTAATAGCTTTTATTTCACTTGCGGAGACCACGCAATTCCTTGCTCCAGAATGTACATTCACCATACTTATCTGTGATGGCTTGCCAAAGGCTACATATCTCTCGGGCGAGGCCACAATTGTGATTTCCGACAGTTCTTTCAATAACTCCTGCTGTCGGGATGTCAGCAGGTAGGTGTTGCAGCCAGTCGATTTCAATGGCTTGGCATTGACTTCCAAAGACATTCGATCAGGCTCATTGAAATCTCCTGGTACCAATTTGTAATGTTCTTCAGAGTTTACACTCACCATCTTTTGGTCCGATGCCAAGAGTGATTCGTTATTTAGGAACGTCTTGAGTTGTTGCCCTCCATCTGAGCATTCTAAAAACAAGGTCTTAATCAAGATGGTATTGGGATCTGTCATTTGTTCAGCGGTTACCAAGATTCTGTAGGGGGTAGCCAATTGAGCCGCCGTTGTGCTCGGATCTTTTTGACACAGGCTACAGGATGTGGATACCAATAGAAATGCCATGACTATTGTGATGATGGCTCTGGCGGGTATGGAAATGGGTGTAGTTTTCATGAATCAAAGACTTCGTTTTAAGAAGTGTCGCTCCTTCAATCATGAGTCGGTGAACGCAGAGGATTTCTTTAGCCCATTTTACCAGTAGGTTAGACTACGAAGTATAATTGTGGTGCAAAACGTTAATATTGCATTACGAATAAGACAGGAGTGTTTGTGAAACGTTGTGGATGGACAGGGCTACTGGCTCTGATGATGGTCTGGTTGAGCGTGTCTTCATGTTGTTGGGCTGCGTGCGGCTGTATCGCCATTCTATCGCGTAGCCATCAGGGTGATCGCTAAAATATACATGACAAACTTAAAGAAAGTAGTTAATCTGTTCGATATACAGAACGGATGTTAGCGCTGAGAGGTTTTTGTCATGTATAACAGAAATAGCTATTTGAGCAAGATTATGCCATTTGTTGATAAGCCGGTGATCAAAGTGATTACCGGGATGCGTCGAATTGGGAAAAGCTGCTTTTTGCGGCAGATTATAGATTTTATTGGCCAAAAAAACGTGGGATCTGATCAAATCCTCTATATCAATAAAGAGTTGTTGGAATTTGATGACATCTGCGATTACCGTGCCCTGAATAAACGGGTGCTTGGTCACTTTGAAGGAGTGTCAGGTCCCAAGTACCTCTTTATTGATGAGGTTCAGGAAATCGAAGGATGGGAGCGAGCCGTGGTGTCCTTGCTGGCTCAAGGGCTAATTGATATCTATATCACAGGTTCAAATGCTCATCTTTTCTCCTCTGACCTGGCCACTCTTGTGTCAGGGCGATACATAGAGCTACCCATGTACTCCTTGAGCCTTGTGGAGTTTTTGGATTTTCGAGACAAAAAGAGAACGGATGCGAATGCGGAATTTCAGTTGTATCTGAGATTGGGCGGTTTTCCGGGTATCCACCATTTTGGACTACAGGATGACACTGTCTTTCAATACATCAATGCCCTATACAGCACGATCGTGCTCAAAGATATCGTGAAACGATATGAGGTACGCAATGTTAGATTGTTAGAAGATCTAACCCGTTACGTCTTTGACAATGCCGGTGCCATCTTTTCGGCACGCAGTATTGCCGCTTATCTGAAATCGCAGCGACTCAAAGTGGGTGTGGAAACCATTCAAAAATATCTTGGCTATTTAATCTCCTCCTATATGATTTATCGTGTCCCTCGTTATGACATCAAGGGCAAACGGTTGTTGGAGATACAGGAAAAATACTATCTGGGAAACCTGGGACTTCGACATGCTTTACTCGGTTATCGTGAGGCCGATATTTCCGGGCTCCTGGAAAACGTGGTGTTTCTGGAACTCAAACGTCGCGGTTACACGGTGTCACTTGGTAAATTCGGGAATCGTGAAGTTGACTTCATCGCAGAAAAAGATAATACGAAGCTGTATGTCCAGGTCACTTACCTCCTGAGTTCGCCAGAAACGGTTGAGCGGGAATTTTCAGTTCTGGCCGCTATCAAGGACAACTATCCCAAGTACGTGCTGAGCCTTGATCCAGTATGGGGGCAGGACTATCAGGGCATACAGCGTGTTCACCTGATAGACTTCCTCATGAGTGATTTAAACGACATCTGATCTATCAGGAAAGCGAAGGGGTCCGGGGGGGGGCTTGGTGGTGCAGGGTTCAAGTCAATCATGTCTTGCGTTGGCATAGGGTGTACCATGGCTGCGAGCATTTCTTGGGTCATGATGTTTCTCCTTGGACAAATGTACAGACGGTATATCGTACATGTGTCCAAGTTCATTGAGCACATTTGAAATATTGGCCATGATCATGCCCTACCGCTTTCTGGAAACCGCCTCGCATCTGTGGTATAACCTGTGGATATTGTGTTTTTATTGTGACAGGAGTGTTTATGAAACGTTGTGGATGTGCAGGGCGGCTGGCTCTGGTGATGGTCTGGCTGAGTATGTCTTCATGTTGTTGGTGTGCGCCCGGACCTGACTTTAAGATGGGGCAACAGGTGGGGCAGGTCAGGGACTCGGATTTAAAGGAGATCTCCGGATTGGCAGTGAGCCGGAAGAATCCGGGCGTGCTTTGGGTGCACAACGATTCTGGTGGTAAGGCTTGCGTGTATGCCATAAACGTGCGGGGCGAGCTGTTGTCTATGATACTGGTGACCGGGGCGAAGGCGAGGGATTGGGAAGATATTTGTGTGGGGCCCGGGCCCGATCCGACCCAGTCATACCTTTATATCGCGGACACTGGGGACAATAAGGCCAAGCACAAGACTGTGACGGTCTATAGAGTGCCTGAACCGACGGTCTCTTTGACGTCGCCAATCAGGGTGAATCGCACCGAACGGGCCAAGGCGATAGAACTGAGATATCCGGATAAGGCAAAGGATGCAGAAACTTTGTTTGTGGATCCCAAGACGAAAGATCTGTACATCATTTCCAAGAGAGAACTTTCAAATCGATTGTATTGTGTGCCTTATCCTCAGTCTGTGACTGACATAACTACCTTGACCTACAAAAGCACACTGGGGATTGGTTTTTCAGTGGGGGGTGACATATCCGCTGATGGTCAATGTGTGATCCTCCGTACGATGTCTGGCGCGGTGTTGTATGAACGGATTGAAGGGAAACCTTTGTGGGAGGCGTTCAAAAATCCCAAGGGACTGCCTATCAAGAAGGAGCCTCAGGGTGAGGCCATTGCCTTTGACGCCCAAGGGCGGGGGTATTACACGGTGAGTGAAGGCAAGAAGCAGCCGATCTATTATTACGAACGTATCGCGGCGGCTGATTGATCGGAGGCGGTGTATGATAGATTTTGGGGTGTCCGACAAAAAGACGAGGGCTTTGGAAGAGCGAATGGCCGCTTGTGGTATCAAAGAAAAGGATCTTGAAGAGCAATTCATCAAGAGCCAGGGTCCGGGCGGTCAGCATGTCAATAAAAACGCCACCTGTGTGGCAATTAAGCATCTCCCCACCAGTGTCCATATCAAGGTGCAGGAGGGACGCAGCCAGGTCATGAATCGCTATTATGCGAGAAAGCGACTGTGTGAACACATGGAAGCCAGGCAACTCGGTGAAGAAAGCCCCGAAGCCAAACGAATCGCAAAACTTCGTAAACAGAAACAACGCAGAAAACGCCGGACGAAAAACAGGGATCAGGGGACAGGGGCTTAGCGAATCCAATCGTAAATCTCTTGACGCCGTTTTTGGGGGAGCCCCTAACCCCTAGCCCCTAACAAAACCAGGGGCTTGAGGCGGCTCTTCGGATTCGAATCTCATCGATGATGCCGTTTTCCTGTTGGGTGAGAAGGAAGATGATTGATCGTGCGATTTCTTCAGGTTTGATCAATGCGTCCGTGGGGATGTCAGGTCGCACCTCGGCGACCATGTCTGTGGCCACAGCACCCGGGCAGATCACGTGGACGCGGATGCCTTCAGGGGCCAATTCCTCCGCCAGAGCAATGGAGAAACCTCGCAGCGCATGTTTTGAAGCACTGTAGGCGCATTGTTGGGCATACCCCTTGATGCCGACGACTGAGGAGATATTGACGATTCTACCTTGAGAAGACTGGCGAAGCAGCGGAAGTAATTCTCTGCACAGGATAAAAGGGGCTCTGGCGTTGACTGCCAAGCACTGATCCCATGCTTCTGTAGGTGTATTCTCTACTGTCCCGGAAAATGTCATACCAGCATTGTTAATGAGGATATCCAGAGATTTGTGCGTTTTCTTTATGGTTTGAGTGAGGGTTTCCAAATCATGCAGGCTTTGGAATTCAGCTGGGATAGTCTGGACTTGACAGGCATAAGAGTCCTTGAGTTGCTGTGCAGTTTGCTCAAGTGCTCTGGCGTTTCTGGCGGTTAGTATGAGGTCTGCCCCGTGATGAGCCAGTTGCTCAGCTATGGCCCTGCCAATGCCGCGTGTGGCCCCTGTTATGAGTGCGATCCGGTGTTTTAAAATCTGAGTTTTGGGTATTTCGATGTTCATAGCCCAAGTATAGTGCATAACTTAAACAGAAGAAAGGTTGATTGCAAAGCTCATGATCTGTACACTCTCATGCAGATATTAATAAGTATCCACCTTTTTATAAAGACCTAAATATGAGTAGTCAATACAAACCTCAGTTGGTCGCCTTTGAAGTCACGGGCAAGTGCCAGTTTAATTGCGGTCATTGCCGTTCTCAAACGCATGGCTCAGGGAATGGCCAGGAGCTGACCACTCTGGAGTGCAAGAAGATCTTGACGGCGATTGCAAATTATCAAAAATGCATGGTGGTTTTGACGGGCGGGGAACCCATGGAGCGGCCAGATCTGTGCAATTTGCTCCAGTATGCCAAAGGGTTGGGATTGCGTACGTCACTTTCGACTTGTGGTTACCTCATGGACGAGATGATGATGAAGCGGTTCAAGGTGCTGGATGTGATGACCCTGTCCATGACGCTTGATGGTGCTACTGAAAGGAAGCATGACACGTTTCGTAGATCACCCGGTGCTTACCATGCCGTGATCAAAACAGCGGAGCTTGCCAAAAAAGCAGGGATGCGTTTTCAGATCAATACAACGGTAAGCAAGGGCAATCTCGATGAGGTCAAGGATATTGCAGCTCTGGCACAGTCCCTGGGGGCTTTTTGTATCAATCCTTTTATCATGATACCCACAGGCCAGGAGGGGCATCTTGAAGAGGAGGCTCTTGGTCCGATTGAGTATGAGGTGCTGCTCAACGATCTGTACGTGATCAAGCAGGACTTCCCAGTGGAGGTGCGTGTTTCTTGCGGGCCTCAGTTTGCCAGGGTCTCCGAGCCCATTGGTGCAGAGCGACGTCTAGGCGTGGGGTGTCTTGGCGGTCGTGAACATGCCTTTATTACACATCGGGGCCAGGTTCAGACATGTGGTTTTTTACCTTTGCCAGCTGGAAATCTCCTGGAAAATGAGTTTGATTTTAAGGATATATGGGAAAATGCTCACCTGTTCGAGGCCATGAGGAGCCGAAAGAGTCTTCCAGAGAACTGTCAGTCATGTGATTATGGCCAGGCGTGTGGCGGTTGCCGCGCAAGGGCCTATGCAATGACTGGCGATCTCATGGGGGCCGATTCGCTGTGTTCGCGTTTATCAGATACGGTTAGCTAGAATGCGTGGATCAGGCCATGATGTCATTTACGCGAGATAGCGGGTTTGGATTATTTAATGTGGCCGAACGTCTCGACTATATTGGCGGCACATTTGAGATGAAGTCAGACCCGGGTCAGGGCAGTTATTTCTTAATTGTTGCGCCGTGCTGAAAGTTTGTTAACACTTTAGCTGTATGAAGCAAAAGTGTGGTTCACGGTTAAAAAGGTTCACGGTTCACGGTTTCTGGCTGATAAAACTGGTCTATTCCATCAACTGTGAACTTGGAACCCTGAACCCTGAACCACTTTGGCTAAGTGCTTCACTTGGCTAAAGTATTACAAAGTTTGTTTGTTTTCTGTGTTTTTTGACTAAAGTTATTCTCTCTGATTTGACGATGTACTATAACAGAAAAATGGGATGCCGGTATTATGGCCCATGGAATTGAGGTCACTTGAGCTGGTATTCATGACTTGCTTCGCACACATGTCAGATGATTTTCTTCAGTTTCGTTCAGTGAAGACAGTGACAGAATAGAGCTTATGGATCATCAAGAGTGTTTACCCCTGAGGTAATTTGGCGGGTATTTCAAACTGAACCCAAATAAATAAAGTGATTACCTCAACAGGTTCCCTTAGGGGTATATTTTGCAGTTACCCTTGTCGTTAATATGACTCGTGAGGACTCCTTTCAATCTTGCACAAAATCTCATTTTCTCCTTCCTTCTTTTTTCAATACCCAAATAGCCGCCGGATCAAGGATTCGATCCGGCGGCACTGGCTTTTTGTTGACATTTCCAATGGGTGCCTCTACAACTGATCCGCATCTATGACTGAGCCGGATCAATACAAATCAATACGAAGGCGGTTACTAGCGTGGTTTGATGCCAACGCCCGTGATCTTCCCTGGCGCCACACGCAAGATCCTTATGCCATCTGGTTGTCTGAAATTATGCTGCAACAGACTCAGGTGGACACTGTGAGAGCCTATTATGCCCGTTTCTTGAAGCGTCTCCCCACAGTGGCTCATTTTGCCGCGGCATCGCTGGATACAATTCTGAAACTCTGGGAGGGATTGGGATATTATACGCGTGCTCGAAATGCCCACAAAGCAGCCAAGCAAGTCATGAAGGAGTTTGAGGGTGAGTTTCCTCAGACTGTTGAAGGTTTGATGCAGCTGTCTGGGATTGGGCGTTACACGGCGGGTGCCATTGCCAGTATTGCTTTTGGTGTTCGCGCCCCTTTGGTGGATGGCAATGTGGTTCGCATCCTATGCAGGATCTTTTGTCTGCATGGCAATCCCACAACCTCGACCATGCAGAAGACCCTTTGGACCTTGGCTCTTGATTTGGTGCCGCGCAAGAGGCCAGGGGATTTTAATGAAGCCATGATGGAGCTTGGTGCTACATGTTGTTTCAGGCAATCTCCTGATTGTGAACATTGTCCCCTGAAGCCGCATTGCCAGGCCTATGAAAAGGGTGTTCAGATGGTATTACCTGAGCGGGTCAAACGTAAACCTCGGCCCAGATATCAGGTGGCAGTGGGCGTGATCTATAAGCGGGGACGCATCCTCATCGATAAGCGAAAACCAGAAGGGTTGTTGGGAGGTTTGTGGGAATTTCCCGGTGGGAAAAAGAAGTCCGGAGAATCCTTCACGCAGGCCCTCAAGCGAGAGGTCCGTGAGGAACTTGACATTGAAATCCAGGTTAAAGACAAGCTGATCGTGGTGGATCATGCCTACACGCACTTTGAAGTCCAGTTGCATGTGTACGCCTGTGAGTATGAATCGGGTCAACCGAAATGCCTGGCCTGCACAGACATCAAATGGGTTTTCCCGAGTCAGTTAGACCGATATGCCTTTCCCACAGCCAATCGAAAAATATTCCCAACAATCCAGGGACCCGAGCGCTGCGCTGAGGTGTGAAGTTTGAAGTGTGAGGTGTGAAACGGCTCACGCCATAGCCACGGGCCTTTCTTACTTCTTACCATCTTACAGCAACGCGGTCTTACGTCTTACCTTCTTACCTTCAAGCCATGTCAGCGGCAGCCTTGGCCTTGTTTTTAAGATCATTCCTGGGGCAATCTGGTCAAGTCAACATCCGAGCCGGCGAGCATGAGAATGTCGTCTTGGTAGATGATCGTATTGGCTTTTGGCACATTAATAATGGTGCCTTGCTCCTTTTTGGAGTCTCTGTTTTCGCTGCATTTGACAAGCACCAGATTGACATTAAATCTTTGGCGTAACTGAATTTCTTCCACAGTCTTTCCGTCAAAACTGGCGGGGGCCTTGATGCGTGCCAGGCTGTAGCCCGGTGCAATATCAATTTTTTCGCCAATCTGAGGGGCAATGAGCTTGTAGGCCCATCGCTGGGCTGATTCAATTTCCGGGTAAATGACTTCTGTGGCGCCCACCTTGGAAAAAACTTCACCGGATGTCAGGGTTTCTGCACGTGCATAGATTTGTGTAATGCCCATCTGCCGCAAATTGACAACGGTCAGGATGGCAGATTCAAAATTTGCTTGTCCCACAGCAATGATGGCAACGTCGGCTTTGTCTACTCCCTGGGCCATGAGTGCGTCTTCATCTGTACTATCCAGTCGCACGGCATGGCTGACCTGGTCACGAAGTTTTTCAACTTCATCCCGTTTTTTGTCAATGGCGATCACCTCAGATCCACTCATAGCCAGGGCTACTGCCAATTTAGCACCAAAACGTCCGAGTCCTATCACACAAAACCGTTTCACTGAATCACTCCTTATCCCACAATAATCGCTTCTTGTGGGTAATTATACTTAACAGGCTTTAGATCGAAGGTCAGAGCGGCCAGAAGCGTTAGGGGGCCCAAGCGTCCGATTAGCATGGCGATGATGATAATCAATTTGCCAGTGGTTGTCAAAATCGCGGTGATCCCGGTTGTGAGGCCAACCGTACCCAGGGCAGAAGTGGCTTCAAAGACCAGGTCAGGCAGGCTGATGTTGGGGTTGCCTCCTTCGCTTATACACAACATGAAGATGATTATAAACAGGGCAAAAACAAAGAGTACGGTGACAGTGATGGCACGCCCGACCACAACAGGCCGGATCGATCTCTTAAACATCTCCACTTCGGATCGCTTGCGAAGGGTGGTGATAATGGTCATGGCGATGACCGCCAGTGTGACAGTTTTAATACCGCCTGCTGTAGAGCCGGGCGAACCGCCAACAAACATTAGCAGGATCAAGATCAGTCTGCTTGGGGCTGTCATGTCTTGGATGTTTACAGTATTAAAACCGGCTGTTCTGGCTGTGATGGATTGGAACAGGGCGTCCAACGCGCCTGGGCAGGCCGATTGGCTGGAGTCTCCACTGATATGTTCCATCAGAAGGATCATGATTGCGCCACACATGATCAGCAAGAAACTCAAGCTGAGAACGATCTTGGTCTGCAGGGTGATGCGTTTGGGCAGTGCCATGGTCATGCGGTGTTTCTTATGGCACAACTTCTTAAAAAGACGTTTGATCTGGTCTGTGGCCACATTAAAGAGATTGTACAGAACCCCAAAGCCCAAACCACCAAGAATAATCAAGGGGCAGATGATGGTGTATACATTCCAGCACCGTCTGTAGTCAGTCAGGCTGTTCTCAAACAGGCCGAAGCCAGCATTGCAGAAGGCGCTGATTGAATGAAAGAGACTGAAAAACCAGCGATTTCGTGTTGTGTCGGTCCACCCTGCGTGGTTGTCCCAGAGGCAGTACAGGCCAAACATCCCGACAAGCTCAACGATTAGGGTCGTCATGAAAATGAATGCGATCATTGTGCCGATTCTGTTTAATGTCTGGGCACTGACAAGGTCTTGCATGGCCGCTGATTCACGAACCGAGAAAGCTTGTCCCAAAATCAAGGAGAACACTGCGCCGAAGATGACAATGCCCAGCCCTCCGAGTTGAATCAGGCCAAGAATGACGCTCTGGCCCATGAGGGTAAAGTCCTGACCTGTGTCCCTGACCACCAGGCCAGTGACACAGGTGGCGCTGGTTGCAGTAAACAAGGCATCTACAAAGCTCAAAGGTTCACCATGTGTGGCCTTGGGTAAACACAGCACACCCGCCCCAACGAGAATAAGTGTCAAAAAACTTGCAATTAACATGCGTGTTGGATTGGTGCCCAGCGATGCCAGGTGAACGGTAGTACGGCACACCTTGCCCACGACTTGAAGTATCAGGTAGGTGCCCACCGCAATATGGACAACCGTGTTTTCTTCTGTTGCTTGAAAGGCCTGCTCTTTGGTGAATATCACCAGAGTCAGAAGTAAAAACAGGGGGATTTCAAACCAATTGGCTCTTAGATAGTCCAATTTATATTGGGCATTGAACGTGCGCACAATCTTCTCACTGACAAAATACACAAGCAGCAACAGTTGTGTGCCGTAGAGCGCACTCGAAGGCAGCAGCGGCCTGTCAAAACCGAACAGACTTACAAATGAGGCTATGACCAGGGTTGCGGCCACGACATTGGTCACAATCAGCCAGCGTTCCAATTTGTTGTTCTTGTACTGCATTAACATCGCAGTAGGGTAAAAAGAATCACATCAATTGTAAAATCAAAACTTGCCTGGCGTGTGGCTGTCTTGGTTAATCGTCTCTACCGTCAAGGGTCTTAACTTCGTGACGTATCAGGTTTGTTTAGAAAAAATGGTTCATTCTACTAGCGATAAGATCGTTTGCTCATTTTTGACAGAAGTCCTGTTAAATAAAATTGAAGGCATTTGCCGACATACATCACTGTTAACTGACTTCACGTTAATCTGGCCAAGAAAAACGCAGCAGGAATTGTCTTATTTGTAGTGGTTTTCTAACGAAAAACTAATGGGGGTTTGATGTAGCATTAACAAACTGCAGCGATAATCTAAGGATCATTATTATGCTATGGCAAGGGTTGTAGTGATGAAAAAAATACATTTAATTAATGGAGACACATTTATGTTGAAGAAATGGATCTTGGCAATTGCAGTGCTGGCCGTTTTGGTCCCAGCCGTACAGGCCCAGGATGAGCTGCAAGTTCTCAAGGACAAGGTTGAAGCCCAAGAAAAGAGCATTGCTCAGATGAAGGAGCAAATCAAAGCTGTTGAGCAAAAAAACGATTCCGCCGGTGGCGACAACTGGTGGAACCGTATTAACTGGTCTGGCGACTTCCGCTATCGACATGAGATGACTGATGATGATTCCAGCAACGGTACAAGAAATCGTCAGAGAGCCCGTGCTCGAATCAAAATGAATGCCAAGGTCAATGAAGAAGTAGATTTTTCTATCCGTTTGGCTACTGGCGATAAGTCCAAGACTACGTCTGCCAATCAAACGTTTGAAAGCCAATTCGACAAAAAGGACGTGTATATAGATCAAATGTACCTGACATATTCGCCCACCGCCTTGGCCGGTTTTCAGGTTTTGGCAGGAAAAATGGCCAATCCTTTTGTGACTATCGGTGGAAATCAGATAATCTGGGACAGTGATGTCACCCTTGAGGGTGGTGCTTTCGTGAAGACGCTTCATTTAGGAGAGGCTACCGAATTAGGAGTAACTGGTGGATACTTCTGGATGAATGGAGATTGGTCAAACTCAGAACAAGAACAATATCTTGCGGCCATACAAGGGCATATCATCACGCAGAGTCTGGATGATATTTCGAGCTTTACGGTAGGGGTAAGCTACTACGACTTTGGTGGAGTACAAGGCCAAGGCGTTTATACCGGTGTGGGCAATTCTGAGGTGGGAAGCGTGCTGCACAATGACTACAATCTGTTGGAACTGTTTGCTGAGTTGAATACCAAAATTCAAGAGGTGCCTTTTGCTGTGTATGGCTCTTATATAGACAACGGAGGTACCGAGAGTGGTTATACCGATAACACAGCCTGGGTAGCGGGTGCGAAGTTGAACAAAGCCAAAGATCCTGGTTCCTGGCAGCTGGGCTACGAATATAGAGAAGTTGAAAAGGATGCGGTATTGGGTTACTTCACTGAATCTGATTTTCTGGGAAGCACCACTGGTTTGGGAGCTAGCTCTGGTGGCGTAGGAAGCAGTGGCCACAAGATTGGGCTCAAATATCAAGCCATGAAAAATGTGCAGCTTGCTGCGACCTACTATATGGCGAAACAGAAAACCAGTACCGTTGATTATGATTTAAATTCTCTTTTACTGGATGTGGTGGTCAAGTTTAAATAAACAGTTCGAGCCTCTGCTTTGACGTTTTTTTACTTCCAGATCGAATTGATCACCGGAACAGTTGGTAGCCTATTTTTTGCTAACCCCCTATCTTTTCATTTGCAAGTCGATTAAAATCACTCTTTTATCGGTCATTAAAACGAATATACAACGTCGTAATATACAGCATACTAACAGGGTTTTTAGGAGGATTTCTTCGATGTGCAAGACACTAACATTGATTGGACTTTTAATGGCTTGTGTGGCCACAGTTGCTCTTGGAGACACTGTGGCTTATTGGCGATTTGATGATTTCGGCATTGACGAAGTTGACAATCCTGCAGGGTCAGTCATGTCTGGAAATGCTCTGCCTGACTCCAGTGGCCGAACTGTGTGGCGGGTCGCTGCTTACGATCATTCTGGCAATGGCAATCACCTGACCAGTTGGGAGTACGCCTGGGCCGGTCACACTTGGTCTGGTGACGTGCCCACAACATTGGTCACTTCCCTGGGCCTGGATAATACGTTAAGTGGTCAGACCGCCGGCGATTCTCCTAGCATGATGACCTGGTCAGCACAAAGCCAACCCTCTGGCATTGACCTGGAAACCTGGTCACCCGTAGAATGGACCATAGAAGCCTCCTTCAAGGTGAATAACGTGGACGGTTACAACACCATCGTGGGGCGTGATGGCCGCGACGTGTGCACGACAAACCTCAATGGTGATGCTGAGCCAGCGCTGGCACCTTTCTATCTGTCCATTCGTCAAGGCGATGGGAGCTTGGGTGTGCTGTTTACTGATGTGTCAGGGCATCTTTATATGGCACAATCAGATCCAGGTACTATCGAGGTGGGCCAGTGGTACAATGCGACGGCTGTTTGTGACGGCACCTCCTTGGCTCTGTATATCAATAACGCCTTGATCACGACCACCGATATGACCGCCTCCGGCAGTCCAGACACCGCTATGGCCATTGGCCATGGCTCGGGTGGGGACTGGAGTCCTGGTACGTGGAGCGTGACACGCGGTCTGTACGATGGCGTTCATGTGGACCGCGTGTCCGGGTGGGTAGATGAAATTCGTTTCTCTGATGTGGCCTTGAAGCCTTCTCAGTTTCTGTATGGCCGGGTCTCTGGAAAGGCGACCTCTCCCAAGCCAGTAAACAATGAGTCTGATGTGTATTATGACCCTGTCTTGAGTTGGAACATGGGGGCTTACGATGCCACCCATACCCTGTATTTTGGCGATGATCGGGCTGCCGTTGAAAACAGCACGACCCCTTTGGTTCAAGGTTTGACAGACACGTCATATGACATCGGGCGTCTTGAGTTTGGGAAAACCTATTATTGGCGCGTCGATGAAGTGAATACATCGCCTGATCGAGCAGTTTTTCAAGGATCACTTTGGAGTTTTACAGTGGAGCCTCATTCGATTCAAATTTCGGGCTCTGAAATCATTGTCACTGCCTCCAGTCAATCCACCGAGTTTAGTCCGCCAGAAAATACCGTCAATGGATCTGGACTGGGTGAAGACAATACTCATTCCTTCAGGACAGAAGATATGTGGTTTACCAAAATGCCCGACTCGGATCCCTGGATTCAATTTGAATTTGAGACGGTCAAAAAGCTGGATACCATGAAGGTTTGGAACTCCAACAGTGCTGCAGAAGGTTTTATGGGCTACGGTGTCAAGGGTGTTCTGATTGAGTCTTCGACAGATGGTGTCACCTGGGATGTATCCGAAGATGTCAATGAATTCAGCCGTGCAACAGGTGCGCCCAACTACAATCAGTACGATGAAATTGCGCTGGGTGGTATTGTTGCCAAAAAGATTCGTTTGAAGATCCAAAGCAACTTTGGCGGTTTCATGAAATCTTACAGTCTTAGTGAAGTTCAATTCACCATGATTCCTACCACCGCACGTCTGCCGGAACCCGGATCTGGAGCGGTTAACATCCATCCCCACGAAATCGTGTCTTGGCGTGCAGGGCGGGACGTGGTTGAAAGCACTGTGTATGTCAGTCCTGACCCCAATGAGGTGGCTGATGGTTTGGCCGCTTCAGTGTCTTCCACTACCCATACGGCAGATCTAACCGACTTTGATATTCAGTTGGGTGAGACCTATTACTGGCGTGTGGATGAGGTAAACAATGCAGAAGCCATGCCTGTTTGGCCAGGTTCCATGTGGAGCTTGAGTACTGTCGAATCGCTCCTTATTGACGATTTTGAGAGTTACACAAACAGCACGCCCAATCGTCCGTTCCAAACGTGGCTTGACGGATATGGCTATTCTGCCGACGAATTTTACCCTGTCGCCTACGGCGGCAATGGGACCGGATCTGCTGTGGGCCATGATATTTGGAGTGCGAACAGTTCTCATTATGAGGGATCTATCATGGAAGTAGAGGCGGCGGCGCTGGGGTCGGGCCAGTCCATGCCAATTTACTATTCAGGGAATTCACGTGTGGATTGTACATTCAGTCCGTCTCAGGATTGGGCTATGGGTGGGATCAAGACCTTGGTCCTGTTCGTGAAGGGCAATCCTGGGAATGTTGCAGGCGCTCTTTATGTAGAGATTAATGGCACGAGGATACATCACAGTGACTCCGGCGTATTGGGCAAGCACCCATGGATTCAGTGGCCAATTGATCTATCGTCTACTGGCATAGCACTCAGCCAAGTTACTTCTTTAAGCATTGGAGTTGATTCATCAGGGTCTGGTATGATTCTTGTCGATGAGATTCGTTTGTATAAAGATGCCCCTGTGACTGTGGTCGCTATTGATCCCGGATCAAATGGTTTGGCAGCCAAGTTTAGTTTGGACGACAATCTAGATGATACCAGTGGCAATGGTTTGGGATTTGGTACGGCCACGGGCTTTATTGGCTATGTTGATGGCATGGCTGGCAATGGCAAAGCCTTGTCTTTGAATGGTTTGGACAACTATGTTGAGGTGCCTGTGGGTGGTGTGATCGAATCTACAGACAGTATCACAATCAGCTGTTGGGCCGATTTCTCGAATGAGGGAGGCAATTGGCAGCGACTTTGGGACTTTGGTTCTGGCGAAGGTGCCAATCCTTACCTATTCCTGAGTCCTCGTGCCGGTGCAACTGGTCCGATCCGATTTGCCATTCGTTCTGCAACCGTGGATGAGTCGTGGATTGAATCTGCAAGCACACTGTCTTCCGGGTGGCAGCATGTCACTGCCGTGGTTGACGGCGAAACCAGAGTTATGAGATTGTACATCAATGGTGATCTGGTGTCAGAAGGAAACACTGAGGTTGTGCCGTCAGACCTGGGCAATACGGTTCAAAACTATCTGGGCAAGTCTCAGTGGCCTGATGCTCTGTATCAGGGTTCTATTGATGAAGTGATGATCTATACCAGGGCTTTGTCACATGGTGAAGTGCGTTATCTGGCGGGTGATCAGTAATCTTTTTCTGCGGCTAAGTGATTAATGCCGATCATGAACTGATTGGCTTGATAATCAGCAATTTTAAAATCGGCCTGGACCTTTCGGTCAGGCCGGTTTTTTATGCGCCTATTTTGATGTTAGCGATCTCGGCCCCGGATTGCCCGGGGGACTGTTTAAATGTCTTGACAGCGACTGTTTCATGAACAGAATGTTCCTTCAAATAGACGCTATCTAGAAGACTAGGGGTGTCCTGATGAGAGAGACAAGCTGTTTCTGGGAATAAATTTATGCATGCGTATGTAGGTATTGATGTTGGAAGTAGTTATGTTCATGCCGTGGTGTTGGACCCCAGCAAGTCCCTGCTGTATGCGGTGCGACCTATCAAGCATTTTGCCAATCCCTTGGGTGCTGTGCTAGAGGCTTGGCAGAATATTACGACCCTTTTTTCAGAGTCAGACATTGTGTCCACAGCGTTCACTGGCGGTGGTGCCAAGGGATTTGCACCAGTCATGCCAGGCGTGACGTATGTGCATGACAGTGTGGCCTTGCCCGCAGGCATTGATGTGGTCCACCCAGAAGCAGCCTATGTGTTTCACATTGGGGCCAAAGATGCCTATTATTTCAATATTTCGCATGTGAATGAAAAGTTGATCATCCAGGACTGGGGCACAGGCACCAAGTGTGGAGGTGGGAGTGGTACGCTCATTGAAAAACAATGTCGACGTCTGTTTGATGGTCAAGTTGCACCCGCTGCGTTAATTTCGATTGAAGACCAAGAGGGTGTAGTACAACGCGAACGGATACGCATTGCCAATCGCAGAAAACTCCAGGATCGTCTTGAGACCATGTACTGCCATGCCCAGGCAGAGGCGGCCTTGTCTAGTAAACCGAGTGAGTTTCTGGCACGTTGCGGTGTGGTAATTCAATCCGATCTGATTCACACCCAAAATGAAGGGGCCCTACGGAGGGACAATCTGGCTGGGTTGTTTCGTACTGTGGCACGCAATTACAAGATTGATGTACTTGGTGCCCAGATGTTTGATGACTCCGAGACACCCTATCACGCGCTAGCCACAGGCGGTGTCATGGCCAGCGACTTAATTGTCTCGCATCTGCAGGAACTTCTCGGTATTAATATTGACCGGCCTGCCCATTATCAGCATATCGCGGCTATTGGCACAGCCGCCAAGGCGATTGAACAGGGCAATCGATTTGTATTTAGTGCAGCACAGCTTAAAGCTACGGCAGAACAGAGCAGAAAAGATCGTCCCTTTGCACCCCCTCTCTTTGAGTCTCTTGCGAGGGTCAATGAGCAGAGCCAGTCTCTGGAAAAGACGTTGGCCCAAGGTCAGAAAGTGGTTATTGGTATCGATGGTGGCAGTACCACAACCAAAGGCGCTCTGGTAGATCTGAAGACCGGGCGTCTGCTGGACAAACTGTATGTCAAGACATACGGTGATCCCGAAGAATCACTCAAACATGTGCTTACCTATCTCAGTCGGCACAAAAAAACAGTCGAAATCTGCGGGGTGGGTGCCACAGGATCGGCTCGCAAGCTTTATGAGAAAATTCTGATCAGCCAAGCCAAGTCTGATGCCTTGGCCAAGCACGGCAAGGTCTGTGTTGATCGTATCACTGATGAAATTACGTGCCATGCTCTGGGTGTCAAGCATTTTGATCCTGAGACGGATACGATTTTGGAGATTGGCGGTCAGGACATGAAGTTCACGCGGTTTGCTGACGACGGCACGGTCAAGGAAGCCAAGATGAACTACAGTTGCCAGGCGGGGTCAGGTCAGACGTTGGAAAACATGGCCGAAATTATTAACCTGAAAGTGGAATCCACACTTCAGGAAGCAGCGCTTCGTGCCAAGCGGGTGCCTGTGATTGATTCGACCTGTGGCGTGTTCATGGAGATGGATGAGAATCGCCTGATTGCCGAAGGATTTGACACCGATGAAATTGCCGCTGCGATTGTTCGTGGAACGGCAGCCAGCTATTTTTATAAGTTTGTGGGTGGGCAGCAGCATGTGGGTAAAAAATGCTCAGCGCAAGGTGGCCCACCTTTAGGGAAGGCCTTTTTGGCGGCTTTGGCCCAGGTCGCAGGGTGTGACATAGAGGCGTACGCCCACAGGGAGATGTTTGGTGCATGGGGCCAGGCGTTGGATATTATCGAGTTTATTCGGCAGCAAGAGAATGAGGGTTTGGTCTGTGATACGGCATTTCGCGGTTGGGATTTGGTCAATCAGACCTTTGAGAAGCAGACGATTTCGTGTCATGACTTATTTCAAGGGCAGTCTTGCGGGGTTCGTAATTGTCAACTCGACGTTTTTCGTATTGATCAAGACGAAATAATTACAGGGGGGTTTTGTCCCCGGGGTAATACGGGAAAAACGCAGACGCCCCAAAAGAATTATGTGGACTTGTACCACAGTCTCTTTGAGTCCCACTTCAAAAAACAGGGCGTACTTCTGAAAGATCTGACTGAGGACGTTCTGGATCAGCACAAGGGCGCTCGGTCCATTGGGATCAAACGAAGTACGGCGACGCTGGGTGAGAAGGGAATCTGGTCAGCAGCGTTGCTCAAGACGCTTGGTTTTCTGCCTGTTATATCACCCCGAAGTACTTCAGACATTGCTCAGGTGGGCGTCGACAATTCCAGGACAGAGTTTTGCATTGCACGCAAGCTGGCCACGGGACACGCGGCGGTGTTGAATCAGCACCCTCTGGTAAACTTTCTGTTTAATCCCAGCTTTATCGAGCATCGAAATCTGGACCCGGCTGGTGGCCCCGATTTGAAGTATTGCATCTATACCGAGTCAGAAGGGTATGTGCTCAACGATGTGTTGAGTCTGGACAAGAGCCGCCAGATCAATCCCATTTTGCATTTTGGGGATACTCCTTTATTGATTGAGCAGCTGCAGGTTGAGCTGAGACGTGTCGGGCTGAGGGTGTCCGTTAAGGAGCTTAAACAGGCTGTGACGCGGGCTGACCAGGCTGAAAAGGCGTTTAAAGAGGCTTTGTATGAGCAGGGTGACCGATTTCTGGCACGTGTGGAAAAAGAGCGGGTTCAGGCGTATGTGGGCATTGGACGCGATTATGTGTTGCTTGACCCTGAGGCCAGTGCAGATTCCGGGCATCTTTTTTCGTGTGTGCGAGGATTGAATTACATTCCGCAGGTTTTTCTGGAGCATCGCTTCTCTCATGTGAATTTGGATGAGTTTGTTCAGAATGAATTCTGGATTCAGAGCGTGAAGATTCTCAAGGCCAATGTGTATGTGGCAAAACATCCCATGTTATTTGGCATACGCCTCATCAATTTTGCTTGTGGCCCGGACAGCCTCAAGATTTATCAGGAACGTAACATCCATGAAGCCGCCAACAAGCCATTGCTCGTGCTTGTGACTGATGGCCAGACCAATAACGCCCCATTTGTCACACGCACAGAAGCCCACGAACGTGTGGTCAATCAAAGTCAAATTCAGCCACTCGATCTTGATCGACTCAAATACACCACTGCCAATCACCATGCACAAAGGACCTGGCTTATCCCGTTTATGGGGTTTGCCAGCGTGGCCAGTGCTGCGTCGTTGCGACATTTTGGCGTGAAGGCTAAGGTGCTGCCCACCAATACCCCTCTGGGGAATGAACTTGCCAGAAAGCACATTTCCACAGAAGTATGCCACCCTCTTAAAGGCGTGGTCGGTGATGCCCTGGGGTATTTGCGGGAGCGCGTGGATCAAGTCGGGCTCGATCAGGTGTGTGACACCTATATGGTCATGCTGCCCACCACGAGCGGCCCCTGTCGATTTGGTAAGTATACCGAATTGGTCCGCGAGTTTATGAGTAAGGAAGGCCTGGGTCGCATTCCTGTGGCAGGGCCATCTTCAAAGAGTGATTACATGGATGTGCCATTTCCCAAACGCATGGGTTTGGCAGCCAAGATGGCATTTCAGCGATTGTTGTTTCGAGGCATTCTGGCAGTCGATCTTTTGGAAGACTGTGTCTTAAGATTCCGACCCTATGCGAGGGACAAGGCCAGCATTGTGAGTATTCGTCAGGCCAGTCTGGATCGCCTGGAAACGATCATAGAAAACGGCGGGCATATACGCGAATTGGTCCAATGGGGTCGTGATACGGTGTCGCAATTTCAAGCGCTGCCCTATGAAACCACTCAACGCCATCCTCTGGTACTGTATATCGGTGAGATTTATATGCGACAGCATGATCCCTATACCGGTTATGTGATTGAACAGCTTGAAGCGACAGGTCTGGAGCTGGTTCGTGACCCTGTCTGTGAATGGTTGCATTATGTGAACCGACTCAATGTTCGTAAATCTCGTAGAGATATGCGGTTGGGTTTGAAATACCATGATTGGTCTCGAGCTGGAGCGCAGGCGGGACGGTATGGTAAGTCCCTGGTTAAAGGCCTGTATATGACTCGCATTGAGACTGAAATTACTGCGCCATTTCGCGAAGTTCTGGCCGGTCGACATATATTGCCCAAGCCCATTAATATGATAGAAACCCTCGAGAAGGCGCATGAAATCCACGGTAATATAGAAGGAGAGTCTCCCTTGAGTACTGGTATTGCCTACCATATCATGCACGATCTCACTCAATCCGGACAAGTCAACCAGGTTTGTGGCATATTCCATCTGGGTCCCTTTACTTGTATGCAGGAGAGTGTGGCAACAGCCAAGATTGAAGCCATGGTCAAGGAATACAAGAAAACGCACCCGGACCTCGTCTTTCCCATTATCCATGCCTTCTTTGGGGATTCTCCCAATACCAACCTGGATTCAGAAATCGCGGTGTTTAGGGAGCAGTGCTATCAGAAACGTGATATCCTCACATGAGAATCCATTCGCTACAACATGTTTTGTTTGAAGACCTTGTGATTTCGTGGCTGACAGACCCTCTTAAAAACTTGGGTAGTTGTCTTTTTGACGGAGAAGGCCGGCGGTCAGTGCGTTCGGTGAGAGTGCGGCAGTAGAGATCTCTCATGGCAACCCACGGTGACGGAGTCTATAGTGTTGAGTTCTTAGCTGATTTTCCTATAATGTACTTGAAACTGTTATCATTCAGCTAATTTTGAGTTATGACGTAAAAGCATTGGTGTCGAAGTATAAGTATATCGGATGCCATCAAAGGGGACACAACATCGCGAATGATGTATTGATAAATCGTGACACAGTCAGATCACACCTTGAGCGATGTGGGTACGCTCAAGAGTTGATACGTGAAGACTATCCGGTAGGAGAAGGCGATCCCATCGCCCTTGTTGCTTTTGCGCATACGCCTACCGATATCCGGTCTGCCTGTGTGGCCTATATCGAGTCCCCTTCTGATTATGGTAACCAGCAAGCACTCGTAGAACAAGCCCGTTCTGTTGGAGCCCCGGTTGTATTTGTTGGCTATCGTGCTTCCCTCACTTGGTGGAGACAAGGGGTTGACTCAGCCACCCAAGAAAAGAAGTTGCCTGCCGCCAAGGTAGAGACCTTTTTCAAGAAACACAGTGACAAGCTGAGTCCAGACGCGATTTATCGTGCCAAGACACTCGGAAAATTCGAGAAAGATCACCAATTATCCTTTGTGGATGCTGGTTTAATGCCTGCCGTTGAGCGCGACATCGGTCAATACATCACCGAAATGCTTGAACGTGTCGTTCTCCAGGCCCGCAACGCCATCTGGCCAGATCTCAAGCAGATTGAGCCCCAGGATGGTTCATGGCTCATGAAATCCGTATTCTGGTTGCTGGCTGCTAAGATTCTCAAGGATAAGGCCGTACGCGGCTTTGTAACGGCACGGTTGGATCAGATTGAAGACGTCTTCCGGAGAATCGACAAGCATTACAATAGCCAGGCACATGCTTCTTCCCCTATCGCCATACCGAGTAAGAAGCACTTGGTTGCTCTGGAGGCGGCTGGCACTACCATAGGACAAACCGGTTCGCTTGCCCACACTTCCACCGAATCCCTGGCCTACGTGTATGAGAACACGCTCATCAGCAAAGCCACGCGTGCCAAATTAGGCACCCACAGCACACCCCCATACCTGGTTGACTACATCGTCGAAAAACTGGCCCCTTGGCTGGAGAAGATTCCCGTCAAAGACCGGCATGTATTTGAGCCGGCCTGCGGTCATGCGGGTTTCCTGGTAGCAGCCATGCGAATGCTTAGGTCCTATCTTCCTGCGGACCAGATGGCCAACCGGAAGGACTACCTTAGAAGACAACTCCATGGCTGTGATTGTGATTCGTTTGCCCTGGAGATCGCACGCCTCTCTTTAACCCTGGCCGATATACCGAATTCCAATGGCTGGGATTTAAAGACCGGTGACATATTCAAGGGCGACTGGCTTGAAATCAACGCCTCACGTGCTTCCTTACTCCTAGCCAATCCCCCCTTTGAAAACTTCAAGTCAGAGGACAAGGAACAATATGCCCAAGCGGATGTGCACCTGTCTCACAGCAACAAGGCCGCAGAAATGCTCGCACGAACACTACCCCATTTAAAACCTGGATCTGTTTTTGGCGTGGTACTACCGCAAGGCTTCCTCCACAGCAAAAACTCAACCGATATCAGAAAACTACTCTGCAACGACTTCCAAATCCAGGAGATCTGCCTGTTCCCGGACAAGATGTTCGTTTTCTCAGATGCCGAATCAGCCATCATTCTGGGACGGCGCCTTCACGCCAAAGAAAAGACTGGAGATGTATCCTATCGTAGCGTTCGTGATTCAGATGCAGAAAGCTTTAAGCTGGATTATAAAGTTACGTCTAAAAGTTGTGTTTTGCAGGACAGGTTTAGTGTTGAAACAGACTGGAGTCTTCGACTTCCGGAGATGAATGAACTGTGGACGCTGCTTGATGACACTTGTCAGGATCTAGACGACATTGCAGACGTAGGAAAGGGACTGGATTATATCGGCCAATCAAAACTTCCCGAAAACAGGCAGACGATTTCGACAAAACCTTTCAAGGGAGCAGTTCCAGGATTCAAAAAGTTTGAGAAGAAAATCTACTATCATCAACTTCCTGAGGAAGTGTGGATGAATTTGGACCATGAGATAATCAACGCTAAGTGTGAGGGGGCAAAAACTGGAATCCCACAAGTTATTATGAACTATGGTCGTGTAAGTCGTGGGCCGTGGAAACTGAAAGCTCTGATTGACACCAAAGGACATGCCGTTACGAGTCGGTTTCTTGTTAGTCGCCCCAAAAACATAGAGCTTTCTTTGGAATACCTATGGGCAATATTGAATTCCCCAATTGCCAACGCTTATGCCTTCACCCACTCAATGAAACGAGATATATTGTCTTGCCTTATGCGAAGATTACCGATTCCCAAAGCAACAGACAGTCAAATGCAGTACATCGCTCAACTGGCCCGGAGCTATCTTGATCTAGTGAACCAGCCGGGGCTTCAGTCTCCACACAGGGATGAAACCGCCCGATCAACTATGCTTCGTCTCGATGCTGAGGTTCTTCGTCTATACGATTTGCCGCCACGTTTCGAACGAGAACTCCTCGATCTCTTTGCAGGCCATCAAAGAGTGGGTGTCCCCTTTAGCTTTGAGCGATATTATCCGGATGGATTCCAGCCCTGGTTTTCTTTACATGAGTACCTTTCGCCGGAATACCAATCCTCGACTGCTGGCGCAATGAGGTTACGAAAGCCATCCACACCTCCTGAAGAATTACTGACCGCGCTCCACCATGCTGCAGAAGCATTTGGGAGTGACGAATGATCCACGGTTACTTGCTGGATACCAACATCTTCGAGTATTGGCTCAATGAGGAGCGCAGGGAACACGCCGCTATTCTCAATCATCTCGACAAGCTTCCCGCATCTGCGCCACTTACCACCTCCTTGATCGTATTGGCTGAAGTATCCTATGGCTTCCACCTCGCCGCGCAAGAATGTCAGGCCCATTCCAAACAAGTTCTCGATTTTATAAAAACTGAATTCCCGAGATCTTTGTCTATTTCCCACTCAACGACTCAGGTCTACGGCAAGCTAAGGGCAGCTTTGTATGAAAAGTACGCTCCCAAGAAAAACCGAAAAGGACTTCGCCCCGAACAGCTCATTGATCCGGCAACTTCCAAAAGTCTCGGTATCCAGGAGAATGACCTTTGGATCGCCTCCCAGGCAATTGAACATAACCTGGTATTGGTCACCAATGATAAGATGAAACATCTGCGTAGTGTGGCCACTGATTTACGAGTGGAGAATTGGGCTTTGGCTTCTTGAGGAGCCTGAAGGCAGAGTACAGAAGACGGAAAATCTGAGAGCTGAAGACAGAAGGGCACTGTGGATCAAGGGACTGTCTCGTTTGAGCATCGTTTCCAAATTTCTAGAAATTCGAATTGTGAAGATATGACAAAGAAGAATATCCTACAATCGATTAGTGCTGAAGAGGCATTGACAGTATTACAGCAACTGGTGGCAACGAGTTCGGTAATCCGGAAAAAGGCTGAGGGGATTGCATTGGCATTGCTGGCTGATATAGACGTCGATGGTGTCGCAGATGAGGTGCTATGGGCGTTGGAGTCACTGGCAGTAGAGGGGTCTATTAAACCTGCACGCAAAGCGGTTCAAATGAGTTGTTGGCTGGCCGCTGAAAGCTACTGTTTGACACGACTTTCACAGATTAACACGGATTAAAAACGAACTACTTAAAAGCGAATACCTAATAGCAGAAGTTAACCACTAATATTCACTAATCTCCACTAATGGGCTATCGCCCAAAAGTAGCGACAAATCTGACCGTACGACCATGTCACCTCGAAGAATTGAGAGGTCTATTAGACCAGCACGCGAAGCGT
>CAZBTJ010000035.1:0-42672 GCA_964494325.1 uncultured Pirellulales bacterium | reverse complement strand
CTTGGATCTCGGCATTAATGTCTTGTCACTCTATCGCTTACTTAAATCCGGGGACCGACCCGAATGGCACTTAAGCATGTTTGTCATCCCTTTTCTTTGTCGCGAGCTTTGTCGATAGGCGGCCGGAGGCCGCAAATGCAGGTTCCTTTGTCGGCGTTTCGATTAAGTTTACGACAAAGCTCGCGACAAGGCTTGCCACAAGGTTGAGATGGGACGCTTTTTAACAGGTGGAAAAGGGGGCGGTACTGAAGGCACCAACTTAAGCATGTTTGTCAATTTTTCTCTTTGTCGAGAGCCTTTTCGACAGGCGGCCGGAGGCCGCAACCTTTGTCCTCGTTTCGATGAAGCTTGCGACAAAGCTCTCGACAAAGTTGAGATGGGAAGAGGCCTGCTGAGAGCTAATTTCGAGAAAGGGGCAGGGCCAGACATCAAAATAGCAATTAGAGTAGGTTTAGTACGGGCTATCTATTGATTTGATGTCTAGACCTGTGCTTTCCCGTAGAAAAGTTGCTTTGAGTGAGAAAACGCTTGATATGCCAAGTGTCAATATGTAATGTAATGGATGCACATGGCGAGATATTTGCCTATCAGCGGTGTGAATGGGAAATGTCAACCAAAAGGAGATGGTATGATTAAACGCACTCGTGTTTGTATGTCCATAATGTTTGTTCTGGTGGCTGCTCTCTCAATCGCTGCGATCTGGACACAGATGATCCCCCAATATCAGGGAATTAAAGGTGCCCAGTACATTTAATTATTTTGGTTATCATGTACCAAGCTTGAATATGAAATAGATCACTATTCAGAAAAAGGAGAGTGTTATGAAGAAGTTGCTTATTTCAGGTTGGATTGTAATAGCAATGGGAGCGTCGACATTGTGGGCCGCCGAGGAATTAGTGGCCTATTGGCCTTTTGACGCGGATTTTACCAATGCTGAAGGCACTGCAGACTATGATGGTACACCTGCCGGAACAGCTGAGATTTCCTCGGAAGATGTGAAGGTGGGAGCGGGTGCTTTAAAGATTGATGATAACACCTCTTCTGCCAATCATGTCGTGGCTATGGGGGATTTTGTCGGCTCGGCTCCAGTTGTGAGGACCGTAGTCGGCTGGTACAAATATAAGGATATTAGCGGTGACGGATCAGATGCGCGTAATTTCATCTGGGAAACGCAGCCTACCTACTCTCTATCCTTTGGTATTCGTGATGGAGCCGGCGGAAAATACGCTCAGTGGTACAACGAGACTCAAACAGGAGTGATTAATGGTAACGGACCGGTCGTGGATGATGGTCGTTGGCATCATGCTGCGGTGATCTGGAACTCAGAGCTGGGGCATGTCAAGTATTATCATGACGGTCAGTTGGACCAGACAGTAGAGGTCGCCACGGACAACAATCCCAAGTTGGATCAGGTAGGCTTCAATATCGGTACCCATCGTGCTGCAGATGGAGGTCGTAACTGGGATGGTTACCTGGATGAGATTGCCATTTTTAGTGTTGAGCTAAGTAAAGAACAGATTTTAGACCTCTATGAACGCCCGGAAGCCGTCAATCCCTTGAATATTTTTACGAGGGCGATAAATCCCCATCCGGCAACCGGCAGCACGGATGTATTACGTGACGTGGTGCTCAGTTGGCAATCGGGTGAGTTTGCGGCTTCACACACGGTGTATTGCAGTTCAGTTTTTGACGATGTCAATGAGGGTGTGGCCTTGGTTAGCGAGAGTCAGGATGTAAATACCTTTGATGTGGGTCGACTGGACTTTGGTCACACCTACTACTGGCGTGTAGATGAAGTTAATGATACCCCCGACAAAACTGTATTCATCGGTCATGTGTGGAATTTTGAGGTTGAGCCCTATTCGATTCCAATTCCGGGTTCCAGTATTGCGGCAACCGCATCGAGTGTTTCTAATGAGTTTTCGCAGCCAGGAAAAACTCTCGATGGTTCTGGATTGGGCGAAAATAACACGCATTCTATTGAAACAGCAGCCATGTGGGTTACGGCCATGGGCGATGTGACGCCCTGGATTCAATATGAATTTGAGGTCGTCAAGAAGCTGGATATCATGAAAGTCTGGAATTCCAACAGCTCAGCTGAAGGCTTTATGGGCTATGGTGTAAAGGGTGTTGAGATTCAGTATTCGGTGGATGGTTTAACCTGGGATATCCTTGAAGATGCCAATGAGTTCAGCCGGGCACCGGGGTTACCCACGTATAATCCGCCGGATGAAATAAACTTTGGTGGCATAGCAGCCAAGATGGTTCGCTTAAACATTCAAAGCAACTGGGGCGGCATTTTGGCCTCTTACAGCCTCAGTGAAGTTCAGTTTAGTATGATTCCTGCCGTAGCTCGTACGCCTGATCCAGCCTCTGGATCAACTGACATAGCACCTGACGCCGTGGTGTCTTGGCGTGCAGGCCGTGAAGCGGCTCAAAGTACCGTTTATGTTGGCACAGATCCCAATGAGGTGGCTGATGGTGTGGCACCTTCTGCAACATTCAACACCCATAGCATTGATCTCGGCGCCTTTGATCTTCGCATGGGTGAAACCTATTACTGGCGTGTGGATGAAGTCAACAATGCTGAAGTCGTGTCTACCTGGGCAGGTCCTGTGTGGAGTTTCTCAACCGTGGCTGCATGGGTCGTGGACGACTTTGAAAGCTATAACAATGATTCGCCAGATCGTCCGTTCCAAACATGGTTCGATGGATTTGGTTATTCAGCGGATGAGTTCTTTCCTGTACCGTACGCTGGCAATGGCACGGGTGCTGGTATAGGCCATGACATTTGGAACCCAGCCAGTGAGCACTATAACGGCGATATCATGGAAACCAGCAGTACCATCGCTGGCAGTAGCCAGTCCATGCCGTTCTACTACACTAATACCGGTGGCGTTGCATCGCAGACTGAACGTACATTTGTTACAGCACAAGACTGGACTGTTGGTGGGGCTTTGACCCTTTCAATCGCTTTTCGTGGTCAGGCCGGTAATACTGGCACGCTTTATGCCAAAATCAACAACACCAAGGTCACGTATCCACATGACGCAGGCGACATAATTCGTGGGACATGGCAGGCCTGGAACATCGACCTGTCTTCCATGAATGTTCAGAATGTCACGAAGCTTGTCGTAGGTGTTGAGGGTAGTGGTGCCAGCGGCATGATTTTGATCGATGATATTAGGCTCTATCCACTCGTTCCATCTGATGGTGTTTCAGGATTAGTGGCGTATTGGCCGTTTGACGCGGATTTTACCAATGCAGAGGGTACTGCAGATTACGATGGAACACCTACCGGTACAGCTGAAATATCTGCGGAAGACGTGAAGGTGGGGGCGGGTGCCTTAAAGATTGATGATAACACCTCATCTGCCAATCATGTCGTGGCTATGGGTGATTTTGTCGGCGCGGCTCCGGTTGTGAGGACCGTAGTCGGTTGGTACAAATATGCGGATATCAGCGGCGACGGTTCAGACGCACGGAATTTTATCTGGGAAACGCAGCCTACCTGGTCTCTGGCCTTTGGTATTCGTAACGGAGCCGATGGAAAATATTCTCAGTGGTACAATAACACTGAAACGGGAGGATCGCTTAACGGTGATGGCCCGATTGTGGATGACGGCCTTTGGCATCATGTCGCGATGGTCTGGAACTCCGTGCTGGGGCATGTCAAGTATTATCACGATGGCCAGTTGGTTGAGACAGCACCAGTGGATACGGACAACAATCCCGTTCGGGATCAGGCAGGCTTCAATATCGGCACCCATCGCGGTGCAGATGGTGGGCGCAACTGGGACGGTTATCTGGATGAGATTGCTATTTTCAGTATTGAGCTAACTGAAGATCAGGTTTTTGGTCTTTATGACCAAGCGGACACCATCAATCCCTTAAACGTACTTGAATAAATTCAAGTGATGCCAGATGAATCAGTCGAATAAGAAGAGGATCAAAACGCACACACTATATGAATGAGTAGTAGTCCTCCTTCGGGCGATCCGTACGTTGGTACGGATCGCCTTTATTACCGCGATTTAATGTAATAGGGCCTTTATTATGAAAGTTAATTTTAAAACCGGATTAATTGTGATTGTCTTGATCGTAGAGACATTATCATTAGCAGCCTGTACTTGCCTGTCGGCTAATCAGGACGATGAGCTATCTGTGATGACCGAGGCTGTGCGGATCATTGTAGTGGGGGATACCGAAGGCAATGGGATCAATCCTGGATGTGATACGATTGTACCACAGCTCATCGCAGATATAGTGGCGAGAGATCCAGATTTTGTTTTGTTTCCGGGTGATCTGGTAGGGAAAGGCTCGATCCAAACATTCCATGATTGGAAACAGGTAACAGCCCCACTTGCTAAGCGGCGCTATATGGTCCCTGGCAATCATGATTTACCAGGACGTTCAGCAACAAACGAGGATTGGCAGGCCATCTTTGACTGGTTGCCGGATAGTCAGGAGGTGCCGAATATCACCGCTACAGATCCGGTCGATACCATCAAAGGTATTGATAAAATGGACTATTTCATTGACCTGACCCCCAGCATCAGGCTGATTTCCGTGGCAACTGACCGCGATGCATTTCCAGATGAAAGCCATACTCATTCGGACGGATACGAAATCATCGGCGGCGAACCCAAAGCACTCGATTGGTTCCAGAGTGTCATGGCATTGGAATCCACTCGTAACATGGATCATGTTTTTGTGATGACCCATCACTCTATCACGGCACAGATGAGTGAGCTACATTCACCTCACAAACTGACCAAAGGCACCCCCACTGTCTGGTGGAAATCGATCGCCGGGACATATAAAGAATACAATCTCGCTGCGGCTGATGCGGTGTTTACCGGACATACACATTCGTATATTCCAAACCATCCAGACCCGCATTCTCATACCGCTGAAGTGATAGTCGGCACTGGCGGCGGTTCAACAGTCGTTGGGGCAACGCCACAGCGGCGTGTGCACGGATTCATGGAAGTCGTGATTGATAATGGCATTGTGTCAACCGCCTTCTATGGGGATAGCAATGGAGATGTTGACGGCTGGTCTTTTACAGAGCTTCTGGATACATTTTTGATTGCAGACAATGGCATTGTACCGCAGGGTGAATTGGCGTTATACCGCTTTGATGCAGCCGAACCCGGTAAAGATTCATCGCTTTCTTCGTTATCTAAAAATATTACACTGAATTTTAATGAGGGTGCCACGGCAGTTAAAGACCGGGTACTTAGAGGCAACGTACTCGCGTTGGATGGAAATGCTTATTTGGATTCCAAGAGTTTAGGAGATCATGTCTTTCAGGTTCTGGGAGACTTAAGGATTCAACTCCTGGCCAAAGCAGATGGCCCCCTGGGGCATGAGCCGCTGGATAATGTTCTAGTTGCTTTTGGCGATGCGGATGGTGTGGCCACAGATTTTACATGGCAGGATATGCTAAATGAAGAGATTGCGAATTATGCCTATATTTTGTCTTATACTGCCCATGGGTATCTGCAGATGACTTGGGAGTATTATGACGATCCTGATGCCCATGCCCCTGTCGAAACGGTCCAACTGGTCTCCACTGAAGCGGTTATGGATCCGACCCAATGGCATCAGATCGAAGTGTTGCGTGACGCCGAAACTCACAGAGTCCGTTTTCTAGTGGACGGCACTGCACTCGGCAGAGATATTGCATTTCGCAACCTCCCGACTGGGGCTGGAGCCGGATCACTTTACATTGGTGCGTTGCCGAATACCACGCCGGGCAATGAGGGAGGCGTCGCAACTTTTTCAGGAAAATTGGATGACGTTCAAATTAGTTCAATATTTCCTCCGGTTATTCCCCAATCAGTGGGTCCGATGGTTGGAGAGGTTTCCTCAGGGGAAGCTCGTTTCCTTTATCGCGGCTATGACGAAGAAAGCGATTATTTGCTGAGTGTTTTCGGGCCTAATCAATTGTTGGCCGGAACCAGCGTGGCAAGCAGTTTGGCGATCAATGACTATGTCGCTAAGTTCCATATTACCGGCCTGAGCCCTGAAACAGCTTACACGTATCAATTGGAAGAGATTTTTGCAGATGGCGCAACCATCGTCATTGCCGGACCCGGTGGAGATTGCCATTTCAAGACGTTTCCGGATTCAGGCGTTCCGGCGGTGGTTACCGCAGCTTTCGTTTCCGGCGTAAATACCTCGACCAGTCCGGTCTGGGAAAGAATGGGTTTGCTTGGGATTGATCAGCTCTACCTGATGGGAGATACGCCCTACATCGATTCCGCGGATTTAACCACGATTCGCCAAAAACATCGTGAGTTACTCAAGGATCCTTTTCTCGCGGCATTAGGTCGCCATACGCCTGTTGTCGGTACGTGGGATGATCATGATTTCGGTCTTAATAACAGCAACGGGGTCAGTTTTGCTTATGGAAAGCCAAACACACGCCGGGGTTTCGTCGAGTATCGCGCCCACGATCAGTTCGGAACCGGCACGGAGGGAGTCTACAATAAAGTCGATCATGGTCCTATTGAGGTTTTTCTGCTCGATCCCCGCTGGTTTTCGCAGACGGGCCCATCTCCTGTTGATCCTTCCCAGACCACCTGTTTTGGTCCTGCTCAGTGGGATTGGCTGCTTTCTTCGCTCCGTCATTCACAAGCCACTTTCAAGGTCTTGGCAATGGGCCAAATTTGGCAGGATAAAAAGAATTCTGAGACCGACGATATGTTCACCTACTGGTACGAACGTGATGCCCTGTTGAACATGATTCGTGATGAAAGAATTCCCGGTGTTGTCCTGCTGGGAGGGGACATCCATGTTTCTCGTTATTTGGTCCATCCGCAGCGAACTGGCTATGACATCCATGACTTCATCACCTCGCCTGGGCATACAAGCGTTATTCCGTCACTGAATGTTTACCATCCATCGCTGGAATGGTCTTTGGTTCAGGGGCGACAGTTTCTGACACTAATTGCGGATACAACGAAGGCTGATCCCACTCTCACGGCTCGCTATATAACTCATGACGGCACGGTTCAAAAAGAGGTCGTTCTGACCTATAGTGATCTTAGGCCGCGAATCGGCAAAGGGCTTGGAGAAGAACTTCGCGCATGGTGGCCGTTTGAGGGCGACTTCAACAATCAATCCGTGTTGGGTTTACGCATTGATGCTGTCCCTAAAAATGGCGCATCGCTGGTAGAAAACGGCGGGCTTCGTGGCGGGGCTGCGTCGTTCACCTGTCGCGACAGCGAATATCTACTGGTTCCTCGAAGTATTCTGCACGATAATAGTGCCGCGCATACAGTATCTTTATGGTGTAAACCTTTCAGTTTGCCTGCACATGGCAGTACGGAACGCCACTTTCTGTTGGAAAGTACTGCAGAGGGATTTGTTTCGACAACCGGTGCCTGGTCTCTTTCACTCGGATTTGGGGCTTTTGGCGAACGTGAGCCCGCCGGCAAGGTAAATCTTCAGCTATATACGTACACGCTGCAACCTGCTGCCAGCACTGGTGCAGCACCGACAGCGGCCTCGTCCGGTAGTTACAACACGGCTTTTGACCGCAGCCTGTTTCTGGCCAATTGGAATCATGTTGTCTTTACTTTTGATAGTCAAAAACTTCGCCTTTATGTGAATGGTTCATTTGTATCCGAACATCCACTTCCTGTTCCAGGGCCTTCTTCGGAGCATGGTGGGTTGGTCATTGGTGGTCATCGCGCCGGTACCGGGCGTAACTTTGATGGGCTGATCGATGAATTCGCAATTTGGTCACGTGTCCTCAGTGACACAGAAATCACAGCATTGTATGGAGGCGGTACACCCTCTATTTTGCCTGTTGAAGCTGTAGAATAAGTCAAAAAGTTGTCACGGAAGGCCGTGTTTGTTGCAAAAAGGCCAGCCTATTTCAGAAGAATGTAGCTTCGTGAAGGTGTCAGGGACTTATTCTACAGGCTCGTTTCTGTTTCCCATCTATCTGACTGGGGTGAATAGGGGGTGAATAGGGCCAGCCCTGGAAATAGTACTTAGCGAAGAGTGATGCCCTCTGCAGTAATAGACGACACGTAGTATTGTGGCTTGCACGAACGATTAATTAACAACGGAAGATTGGCGCGTTGTACCTCCTCCAATGACGATTGGTTTTTACAGGTGGAGCGGGACGCTACGCTGGAATTTGGAGATTGAGGTGGGAAGGTTTTCGGTGTTTGAATGGGCTTTGGCCCATACTGTTCTAAGCTGAGTGTTGAGTGCTGAAAGCTTGTTCCTTACAATACACAATAAAGTATGGACAGTGTGACAGAGCATTAGACTGGCCAGTGTTTTCCCCACAGGACGAGTGCGGCGCCGCCAAAGGCCAGGGCAATGGCCAGGGTACGTCGTCGTGTGAGGGGCTCCTTGAGAAAGAAGACGGCCAGTATGAAGATGAAGATGGTGGAGAGTTGGTTGAGCAGGGCGGCACGTGAGACTTCCGTGTGCTTCATGCCGCCAATCCACAGGAGCATGGCCAATGCCGTGCCAATGAAAGAGGCCGGTACGGCATAGATCCACGAACGAGAGGGGCGAAACACGGCCAGGATCTGGGTACGTTGGGGGTGGAAAAGAACGATCGGGAGGAGTCCAATGGTCCCTGCGCATAAGCGGAAGTTGGCGGACCAGAGGGCCGGGAGTTTGTCCAGGAGGGGTTTGATCAAAACTATGCTCAGCGACATGAGGGCGATGCCCACGATGCCAATGACCATGCCCTGTATCACATTTGAGCGAGTGCGATTGCCGTGGTTTTGGCCCACAGTCCCCACGAGCATGGCACTGATGATCAATGCCGCGCCGAGCAACAGGGGCCATCCGATGGGCTCGCCGAGTATGAAGTAGCACTGGATCAGTACAAAGGGGGCGTAGGTGGTATCCACGATGGCGCACAGGCTTGCCCCGAGCTTCTTCAGGGCGATAAAGAAAAAGGTGTCTGCCACTGAGATGCCGATGACGCCCGAGAGAAACAGCCGAATCCATTCCTGTTGAGAGAGCTCGGGTATCCAGGCGGTGTGTGTCAGGGTCAGTGGGACCATCAAGAGGCCTATGGCCAGTATGTTTTTGAAGAGATTCAGCGATATGGGTGAAATCTGATTTTCGCTCTTTTTAAACAGCACCACACCAATGGCCCACGACAGGCCTGCACCGAGTGCCAGTAATTCTCCAAGGTAGGGCATTATCCCTCAAGGTTTTTACACATTCATACAGAATAACATACAGCTAGAGAGCGTATCGAAATTGAAATGGTTCGACAAGTAGGAATTTGATGAAACCAGGAAATGGTCGAAGTCTTGTGTTCAGTATCTTCGTGAAGGCTGTTTTGTTAATGCTTGAAATCTCTAGGGCTTTTGATAAGCTTTGGCTAGAGCTTTTAAGAGTTAAGAGTCTGAAAGGGAGTCATAATTATGATTAAGAGAATGTATATGAGTTTGTTTCTTGGGCTGCTGACCTCGTGCCTGTATGCGAGCCAACCTATTCAGCTCCATCCTGACAATCCTCACTATTTTCTTTGGCAAGGTAAGCCTACCATACTGATTACATCGGCCGAGCATTACGGGGCTGTGCTGAATCCTGACTTTGATTACGTGACCTATCTGGCGACACTGGCGAAGGATGGGTTCAATTATACGCGCATCTTTGTGGGGGGGACCTATGTGGAGCCTCTGGGCGCCTTTAATATTCCGCGCAACACGCTGGCACCCAAGGGGGATCGTTTTTTGTGTCCCTGGCGTCGTAGTGATGTGTCCGGTTATGCAGGCGGTGGTGCCAAATTTGACCTGACCCAGTGGGACAATGGGTATTTCCGACGGCTTAAGGACTTTATCAGCGAGGCCGAAAAGCAGGGCATCGTGGTGGAGGTAACTTTGTTTTGCCCCTTTTACGCAGATGCTCAGTGGAACCTCAGTCCATTGAATTCCAAGAACAACGTCAACAGCACGCCCCAGGTTGACAGGACACATGTGTATACGCTGGACAAACACAAGGGCTTGCTCGTGTATCAGGAACAATTAACACGCAAGGTTGTGACTGAACTGTCTGATGCGGGCAATGTGATTTTTGAGCTTTGTAATGAACCCTATTTTGGCGGTGTCACTCTGGACTGGCAACACCATATTGCGGACAGTATTGTGGAAGCCCAAAAGGATCTGCCTGACAAAAAACTTATTGCCCAGAACATGGCCAACAAGGGTGCTGTGGTCAAGTATCCGCACGCTGCTGTGTCCATTCTGAACTTTCACTACGCAGCGCCGCCCAACACGGTGGCGGAAAACTATGCCCTGAATCGCGTGATCGGCGACGATGAGACAGGATTTCGTGGTATCAAGGACCGTCCCTATCGTATCGAGGGCTGGGATTTCATTGTGGCAGGGGGCGGGCTTTACAACAATCTTGATTACTCATTTGTGGCAGGCCACGAAGATGGCTCCTTTGTGGTGCCTCAAGGTGCGCCAGGCGGTGGCAACGCAGGTTTTCGTCAAAGCATGCGTGCCTTGCGAAACTTTATCAATCAATTTGATTTCATTCACATGAAGCCCGGGAATCATGTGATTTCTCAAATTGCCCCCAAAGACCTCTCTGCACGTGCTTTGATCAATCCGGGCAAAGAATACGCTCTATACCTTCGCACAATGTCCAAAAAACAAGTGAACTTCAAGGCCAACCAAGTGATCATCCACTTGAATCTGCCTTCGGGGAAATACCGAGCCCAATGGATCAGCACAAGAACCTGTCATGTGGAAAAAGCCGAGGTGTTTGAGCAGAAGAATGGGGTACGCCCCCTTTCGGCGCCCTCCTTTACGGGCGATATTGCCCTGGCCGTTCACAAGAGTCTGGATCTAAGATAGACCAGACTTCTCTATAGACTGGTGGTCTGTTGGATCTCAGTTTTTATCTCGTTTAAGAGGTTCATGGCTTGCAGGGGGGTGAGGTGGTTGATGTCCATGGAGGCGAGACGGTCCAGCACTGTTTTGTGGCGTTTGACAAACAGCGTGTCCTGGTCCGGTTCCTTGGTTTTGTGTTTGGCAAGGTGTTCACCTGCTGCTTCCTTTTGGAAGGTGGCCTCCAGGTCCTGGAGAATTTCTTTGGAGCGGGACAGAATGGGTTGGGGCAGGCCTGCGAGTTTCGCTACATGGATACCATAGCTTTTGTCTGTACCGCCAGGTAGGATCTGGTGGAGGAACACCACTTCATCGGCCCATTCACGGACGGCCACGTTGCAGTTCTTGATGTTCTTGAAGAGTTCCGACAACTCTGTGAGTTCGTGATAATGGGTGGCAAACAGGGTTCTACACTGAATCTGATTGGCAATGTACTCTGTGATGGCCCATGCCAGAGACAGGCCGTCGTAGGTGCTGGTGCCACGGCCAATTTCATCCAGGATGACCAGCGATTTGTCTGTGGCGTTGTTCATGATGTTGGCTGTTTCGGTCATTTCTACCATGAAGGTGGATTGGCCGCGTACCAGTTCATCAGAGGCGCCCACGCGAGTAAAGATGCGGTCCACTAGGCCGATGGTGGCTTCAGAGGCAGGGATAAATGATCCGGTCTGAGCCATGAGCACAAGCAGGGCGGTTTGCCGAATATAGGTGCTTTTACCACTCATATTGGGGCCTGTAATCACGGCAATGTCGCCATCTTTTCTTCCAAGATCTACGTTATTGGGCACAAATTCAGAGCCCAGCATTTCAGCGAGCACAGGATGTTTGCCTTCTGTGATGAGTAATTCTGTACTGCTGTTGACTAGGGGCCTGATGTAGTGGCGTTTGTAGGCAATGTGAGCCAGGCTGCACAGACAATCCAGCTGTGCTACAGTGTCTGCGAGTTTTTGGAGTCGTTCTACGTACTCGGCGGTTTTCTTGCGGAGGTCTTCAAAAAGTCGCACTTCCAGGTCCAGGGCCTTTTCTTCGGCACCCAGGACTTCCACTTCATATGTCTTGAGTTCGTCAGTGATGTAGCGTTCTGCATTCTTAATGGTTTGTTTGCGAATATAATGAGCTGGCACTTTCTCCGAATAGGCGCGGCTGATCTCTATATAGAAGCCAAAAACTCGATTAAAACCCACCTTGAGATTTGGAATGTTGGTTAATTCCAATTGTTCTTTCTGATAGGTGGCCAGCCAGGATTGGCCATCCTTGCCAATGGAGCGGAGGTGATCGAGCTTTTCAGAGAATCCTGTGCGAATGACGCCACCGTCTCGCATGTGGGCAGGGCAGTCTGGATCAATCGCAGAATTCAAGGTGTCTGTCAGCTCGTCCATGCTGTCACATTGCTGAGCCAGTTCTTTGAGCCGGTCGCTCTGGCCTCTTTCTGTGAGTTGTCTCAATAGGGGTATTTTTCCCAGTGTGTTGGCCAGGGCCAGGAGGTCTCTGGGGGAACAGCGCAATGTGCTAACTCTCGCGGCAATACGTTCTGTATCTGAGATCCCGGAGAGGCATTCACGCATTTGCTTCAAGGCATCTGAATGATCTTTGAGTTCTTCAATGCAATCTTGTCTACGGGCGATGGTCTCTACATCACACAAGGGCATACACAGCCAATATCTAAACATGCGACCGCCCATACCGGTCTGCGTGGCATCCAGGTTGTGGAGCAGGGATCCCTGACGGGCTTCACTTCGGATCGTTTGAAGGATTTCCAGGCTTCGCAGGCTTGTCGGGTCAATTTGCAGGAAGTTTCTGCGTTTAATCACGCGCAGGCTTTGAATGTGGCCTAAGGCGGTTTTTTGTGTTTCATTCAGATATTCAATGACTGCGCCGGAGGGGATCACAAGGTCATTGTTCTGTTCTGTAATGCCAAAGCCTTCCAAGGTATTTGTGCCAAAGTGTTTGAGTAGTCTTTGCCTGGCTTGATAGGGGTCAAAATACCACCCTGGGCGTTCTGTAATCACCGCTTGAGTCTGCTGCTGGATGGTGACTGTGAGTTTCTTGAGTTCTGATTCAAAGAGTTCGCCTCTGGAATCTGCCACGAGGCACTCTTTGGGATTGAGACGTGTCAGTTCGTTGATCAAATGGGATTCAGGGAGCTGCTGTACAAAAAAGTGGCCTGTGGAGACGTCTACCCAACTGATACAGGCATTATCTTGGATGCCTAAACTGATAGCGCATAAGAAGTTGTCTTCCTTAGCTTCCAGGAGCATGTCATCTGTCAGTGTGCCGGGTGTGACGATGCGTACCACGTCCCGTTTGACCACACCCTTGGCAGTTTTGGGATTCTCAACCTGTTCGCACACAGCAACTTTGAAGCCAGCCTGGATCATCTTCTTAAGATATCCATCTACGGCATGGAAGGGCACACCTGCCAATGGGACTGGATTGTTGCCTGTTTTACCCCGGCTGGTGAGTGTGATCCCGAGAACTCGGGCGCAGGTTTTGGCGTCCTCATAAAAGGTTTCATAAAAATCGCCCATTCTGAAGAAGAGAATCGAATCCGGGTGTTTTTCCTTAAAATGGAAGAACTGCTTCATGGCAGGTGTTATTTTCTCTGGTTTTTTGATCATAGTTTGAAGATTATACACAAGCCAATGAGGACTACAACTCTGCAATTCATTTTATGGTCCTTGAAGTTATATGGTGTGGTTTGAAATGGAGGACAAACCGAAATTTGCTGAAAAACGCATGTTATCCAAGTTTTGGTTACTGTTAGTAGTGTAATGATCCATATTATTGGGGCCTCCAGCATACCACTATATGTTGTATATCGCTTAATTGTCCTAATTACACTTATGGGCATTAACGCTTTTATGCCATTCCTGCAATGTCTTATAAAAACACGGTTTAACGCTCAAAATAAACTAAAACGCCTGTATTGGCTGAGAATAAGTTTTTTTCAAAAGTCCATTCTTAAAATGGTGATTGTTTAAAGATATCTTCATTTGACGGTCGATATCACTAGTGATTCAGGCCTTTGACAGGGTTATCAAGGGATATACTAAATATTGTATGTGGCCAGAAGAAAATCGAGGATGATTAGCCTCTGGACAAAAAGGTAGGCAAGGTTGGAAGAAATGCCCGAAACTCAATTTAACGAGAAATACAGTATGTCGAGCGTGATGGGTGAATGTATTGATTGTGCCTTTACACACGATGGCGACGAAGTGATGGAAGCCATTTTAGAGAATATTAATGCGACGCCAATAGGTCGAGTGCTTAAGAGAATTAGTACGTTGCCTGAGATTAGAAAGGGCAAGGTGCTGAATATGCGACGTCAGATTACAGACGGGACATACGATGTATCAGATAGACTCGACGATGCCTTGGATCGTGTTTTGGACGATTTAATGTCCTGACTCTCGCGGGTTTACATCAAGCGAAATTGTCAGGGCAAGACTGTGGCTTTCAGCACGATTATGAAAACCACTTAAGGTGTGGGGCGATCAGTAATCCTCTTCAATATCCATTTCAACGGGATGGTAATCAGGCTGCTTAGAAAGTAGTACTTCCTTTTGAAATGCCTGGACTACGCTTTGTTGGAGACGTTGCCTGCATACTGCGTTGATAGGATGGGCAATATCTGCATGAAGTTTGGTTCTGCCTTTGAAGTCTTTCTTGGCACGGTTGTCCTCCAATGCTTGGCCACATCTATTGCAGTATCGTGCCCTCAAATGGTTCTTTGAACCACAGTTTTCACAATGATCACTCATTTTTCTGGATGGCATGGCCACAAAAAAGCCGCCACCCCCTTCGATGATTTTGATATCCCGAATGACAAATTCGTTGTCCAGCGTCACAGAACAGAACGCTTTAAGTCGGTCATTCTTGTTCTCAACCAGCTTGACTCTGACCTCACTGATCTCCATAGTACCGCCCTCAAAATGCTCACCATCGAATGTTGCGTATGATTACACTACAATAACCCGTTTCCTGAAGAATTACATCCTGAAGAGAGTCCAATTGATGTTGGTCTGCGGTGGAATCAACAATGCAATACATGGCCGACCCACTGCCACTTAAACATACCGTTCCGATACCTCTACCTTCGATTCTTGTTTTGGCTTTGGCCAAGCCTCTTTCCAAGCCAAAGCAACCATTTGAAAGCATATTTGCGCACATTTTTGCAACAAAAGCAATTCTGTTTTCTTTAATGTAACCATTAATTTCCTGATGAAGCTGCGTGTAAATATCATGATTGTGCAAGTAGACTTTATAAACCTCTGGTGTTGAAACACTTATGTTTGGGAGGATGAGTATGGCGGTGAAATCAAAAAATGTGTGCAGCTCTTCTATTAATTCGCCCTTTCCTGTGCAATAAGACAAGGGACCATAAATAAAGAATGAGACATCACTTCCGAGCTGTGCTGCCAGGTTGCCCAATATTTCTCTGGGTAGTTCCAGTTTAAGTAGATGATTAATTCCGATTAGCGTAGCTGCAGCATCACTGCTCCCTGAACCGAGGCCTGTGCCGGCAGGAATATTTTTGACTAGTGCTATTTCTAGCGATGGGTTGAGGCTGCAATAGTCACACAAGAGTTTGGCGGCTTTGTAGACCAGGTTTTCAGGTCCGTCAGGCGCCCAATGTGGCCCCTGGCATGTTAGATGAATGCCAGGCGTGATAGATTCACTGATCAACAGTTTATCAAAATAATCCACCTTGGCCATGATGGTTTCAATATTGTGGAATCCATCGTCACGTTTTCCGGCAATAAGGAGACTGAGGTTAATCTTGGCTGGGGCACGTATAAACAGGCCTTGGTCGGTGGTTTCGATTTGAGATATTGGTGTCATAAAGATGACACTTCTGAAGGATTCGATTTACTGGCCACATGCTCCGTTATCCATATGCTTGCAATGCCCAGGCCAATGAATGCCCAGGCAATGATTACTTCTGAGGAGACGCTATTTGGGATGAAACTTTGGTAGCCAGAAATGACATAGTCACCGTCTTTGAGTATGCGGTTGTTCAATTCATCCAGCATGTATATGGGGGTTTTCCAAGGCCATATGGTGGCCAAAGACCCCAATACAAAGCCTGTCAATGTGGCAATGGTCTGGTTTCTAAAACGCTTTAGAATCCAGGACAGCAGGTGCGAAAACGCGACTAGGCCAATGCAGCAACCTGCCAAGAATGGCAGCAATAAGACCATGTCTCTCTGATTAATGGCTTCCATTACAATGAGTTTGTAATTGCCCATGAGGATTAACATGAACGACCCTGAAACGCCAGGCAAGATCATACTGCAAATTGCCACCATGCCACACAAGAACACATACAGTGGGTGGCTGTTTTCAACCGCTGAGTTTAGAAATGTCAAAGAAACCGCAAAAGCAGTGCCTGCAATGCCCAGCATGATATTCGTGGGGGTCCACTTCGCCACGGTTTTGCCAACATAGTATACCGAAGGTAAAATCAAGCCAAAGAAGTAGGCCCAGATGTAGACAGGGTAATCTGAAAACAGGTATTCTAGTAATTTAGCCAGTGAGATGATCGCCACCAGCACACCAATCATAAGGGGGCCAAGAAATCTTAGATCCGTGTGTTTGGCAAATTCTTTGAAGCGGCCAGAGAACAGATGTTTGGCTGCCGTCATGTCAAAGCTTTTTACAGCATTGATTAGACGTTCAAAGACACCTGTGATGATTGCGATTGTAGCACCGGAGACACCTGGAATGACATTTGCGGTGCCAATCCCCATGCCCTTTATTAGTGTGCTGATGTGTGTTTTTAGGGTGTTGTCCATTTAAATTCCAGCCAAAAAGTGCTAAGTAATTATCAGAGCTACCTCAAAGTCTGACCACATTAGGGGGCAAAAGGGGAGTTGTCAACTCATTTCAATGACAGGCTAATTGCGACAAAAAAGAATTGAAGTTAACAATTAAAAGAAAAAATTAGAAAAAATGTAACAACTCGCGGCTATTTTCGTCATATATCATAGTACTTTTAGAAAGAATCGGAATCTTCAGAGGAGTATCTGCGACCAATTTATGTTTGTCTGGCCCCAGGCAGATGAATTGTCGCAGGTCAAATAACGGAGATTATTTAAAAAGGGAAGGAAAGAGTCATGCTAAAATGTGGAAGAAGAGCGGGGAGAGTGCGCGCTCATTTGGTGATTATCATCTTGCTTATTGCTGGGGCAAGTTCTGCCAATGTGGTTCAGTCTATCAATGAGTTTGATATTGATCAGGGCACGCTTGAATCTGTGCAAGCGGCATTTGGCGCCCCTGTAACTGGCAGTTGGGGGAGTCAAAAAATTGCGCCGAGTGCCGGTTCTGTGACTCAGGACTATTGCCTGCATTATGGCAATCAGTTTTTTGTCCGTATGAATTATTCCTGGGTTCTGGAGCTGCGAATTCAATCGGCCAATCTTGGGTATGCCTGGCAAGATTCAGTGGTGATAGGGTCAAGTCTGGATGATGTGTTTTCAGAAGTCGGTTCACCCGATTCTTTTGTTGAAGGGCAGCCAAATGGTGGGATGGGCGGCGTATTTTACCGAGATATTGGCGGATTACAGGGCGACTGTTACTACTACTGTCCTGAAAAGAACGTGCGATTCTATTTCTGCAATTATCGTGTGAGTGCCATCCACCTGACCCGAAGTGATTATGGGTGCTTTTTTGGGGCTGGTGTTCTTGATGATGTGATTTCGTATCAAGATGTTCGCTGGTTGGATCTTGTTTCTATTGACAATCTCGAAAACGACGATCTATTATCGCTCACGTACAATTCGAACACCACATGGGCGCCAGCGGTCAAAGCACAAGCGCAAGACACCATGGAAGCGGCAAAAACGCCTGGTTTGGGTGTGCGGCGTCTGCATGACAAAGGTCTCACTGGGCAGGGTGTGTCCGTGGGTTTAATTGGAGAGGCTTTGTGGCTTGATCACGCAGAATATGCAGGCAAAATTGCTGAATATCATAATCCATTGTATGTCCGTGCCCACAATGACAAGGGGGCGGGAATTGTGAGTCTTCTGGTAGGAGAAACGATTGGAACAGCCCCTCATGCCAGCCTATATTATGCAGCCTGTCGAGAGGGTGTTTATGAAGTGGATTATGCGAGGTCGTTGCATTGGATCATTCGAAAGAATGAGGTCTTGTCAGAGTCGAAAAAAATTCGTGTTGTGGCAGTGGCTGCTGTACCGGGAGAAGAGGGCCATCCATCGCCAATGACGGCTCATATGAACTGGCGAAAGGCCTGTGTCGCGGCCGAAGAAGCTGGCATTCTTGTGCTGGACACGACCACGCATCGGCGTCTTTTTGATGCGTGTTCGTATGATTTGTCCGAGCCGGATCGTTTGGAATGCTGTACGCCTGGTTATCCTGATGTGGAGGGACGTTATAGTGATGCCCATTTACTGGTGCCAACCAGTCAGAGGACAGTGGCTGAGCAATACAAGCCAGGGGTGTCAACGTATCAGTACCATGGACGACATGATAGTGGGTGGACAACACCGTATGCGGCAGGTGTGTTGGCTTTGGGATGGCAGGTCGCGCCCAATTTGCCAGGGGATCAGATGGTAGACGCTTTGCTGGGGTCTTCTTATGATCATGCGGATTTGGTCCAGATCATTCATCCTCAAAAATTTGTCTACAGCCTTGGCTCAACACCAGCGACGTATTATGTCGATCTGTCTGCTGCAGGTAGCAATGACGGGTCTTCATGGAACGATGCTTTCAATGATCTTCAGGACGCCTTGGCCCGCACTGTCTATGGTGACAAGATCCTGGTGGCCGAAGGCATTTATCTGCCTGATCAAGGCACCGGCAATACGCAGGGCACGTTTGCCCTTCAGAAAGGCGTTGCCATTGAAGGGGGCTATCCTGCAGGTGGCGGTGAGCGGGATGTTCAGGCCTATGTGACGGTTCTGAGTGGCGATTTGTTAGGCAACGATAAGGCTCAAGATGTTGACAGGTTTAGTGACAATAGTGTTCATGTGGTGACCGCTAGCTATACGGATGAGAACACCATTCTGGATGGTGCAAGGGTGACTGCTGGATACGCACCGGACGATATGGGGGCTGGTCTTTTTGCTGTCTACGGCGATTTTGTGATCAAGAATTGTGTGTTTGAGGGCAATCATGCCTATCAAGGCGGTGCTATGGGATTGCTTTTGAGTCGTCCAGACATCCGGGCAACCACATTTTCAAGCAATGCGTCAGAGGATTTGGGCGGTGCTGTTTTAAACGATCAACACAGTAGTCCTCGTTTTACCCACTGCATGTTTTCTGAGAACTCCAGTGGAATCCATGGCGGGGCCATGGCCAATTGTGATTATGCGTGCGACCCAATCTTGATTCAATGTACATTGGCAAACAATGTGGCTGAAAACAAGGCAGGGGGTATTTACAGCTGGGCTGGAGCACCTACCTTGACCCATTGTATTGTCTGGGGTAACCGGGATGCGCAGGGACAAAATGAATCTGCGCAACTGCAGCATGATGCAGGATCAAAACCTGTGACACACTATTGCTGTATCCAGGATTGGAGCGGTGTATGGAAAGGACAAGGCAATTTTAGTGCTGATCCCTTGTTTGTTGACCTTGAAAATGAGGACTATCATTTGAAGTCTGAATGTGGTCATTGGGATGCGTTCAGCCAGCAGTGGCAACTGGATACCCAAACCAGTCCTTGTATTGATGCGGGTGATCCGGAACTGGAATGTCAAGTTGAACCAAATTCCAACGGGAATTGCCCGAACCTTGGGGCTTATGGCAATTCTTGTTATGCCTCAAAGTCTTAGTGCTTATTTCTTGACATGAAAAAAGCACGCCGCAGGCAATCCCCGCAGTGTGCTTCTTCTTAACGTTTGGACACAGGGTTAGAAATCCAGGCCAATACCGATGACATACTTGGTATCTGTGCCGCCCTTGCCAGGGGCAGGTGAGGTGTCATAGTTGAGCGTGCTTCTGAAATTGGCAAACATGCGTGCTGAAAAGTAGGCTCGAAGCTCTGCGCCAGTTGTGAGGAAGTAATTGGAAAACTTGTCCAGACTGGGATAATACGTGAGGTCATGGACAAAATGGACCGTGTCAGTGAGTTTATGATCCAGGTTGTAGCCCGCTTGCATGGATAACTCGCTGTTTTTTACACTGCCCTTGAATTGTTCGTAGAGTGAGGCACCACCGAGCTCGAACGACCATTTGGTCCTGTCTGTTTCGAGCCACTGCCAGCCGGCACCGGCACCAATGACCATTCTTCGGTCCAGATCAGCCACGCCATCTCGCTCGTAGCGACCGTCCAGGAAGCTATACCACTTGGTTGAGATAAAATAGTCATATTTGGCTTTGGCACGCCACCAGTCTTCAGTGGTACTCTTGACACCGGTAGTGGCGTTTTCTTGTTCGCCCTTTGAGTAATCTGCACTCACAGTCGTACGATCGATTTTTGTGCGTTTCTGGGCCCTGAAGTTTGAGCTCAGAGTGTCTGTTTTGGTATTACCATGTGTGGAGGTCATGCCCGCGCTGATCTGTCCAACCCATTTCGATATGGGCTTGGCCGGCGGGTTAATGGCCGTAATGTCCGCAGTGCTCAATGATTGATCCTCAAGAGTGTTACCAGTAATTGCAAATTGGTCTCCCTGGCCGGAAGACACTTTTGACTGGAGTACTGTGCCATCTTTGAGGTGAATGGTGAGAGGTTTGTCGCTGGTCAGGGTACGAATACCAGCCAGATCGATTTGAATCTCACCGGCCAGGTTTGATTTAAAAACCATCTTTCCATCCGTCAATTTGACAATGGTGCCTGTGATACTGTCCCCATTTTTCAGAACGACCTGATCTGCCAAGACTACAGATCCACACAAAGATAAGATGGTTGTGAGTAATACAAGTGTGCGTTTCATACTGTTTCCTTTCGAAGCAGTAGAGAAGTTATTTTGATGCCATGGAAATGGGCGTTTTAACGTGAATATCCTGCTGCGGGAATGGAATCGAGATGTTGTTGGCGTCCAGGGCATTCTTGATTTGTTCAGTGATTTGGAAGTAGACGCTCCAGTAATCAGTATTTTTGACCCACGGTCGGACCACAAAATTAACACTGCTGTCTGCCAGTTCAGACACTGCAATGGTGGGTGCAGGGTCTTGAAGTATGCGGTCGTCTTTGGACAGCACACCCTCAATCACCTCCCGTGTTTTGGCAAGATCATCTTCGTAGGAGACACCGATGACCAGGTCGACGCGGCGCGTGGCATTGGTTGAGTAGTTTCTGATGCAACCCCCTGTGACTTGTGAGTTTGGCACGATCACACGAATGTTGTCCGGTGAGTTGAGAATTGTATTGAAAATCTGGATCTCCTGAACCACGCCCTTGGTGCCGCCTACTTCCACAAAATCACCCACATGGATCGGTTTGAAGAGGATCATGAGAAAACCTGCTGCAAAGTTTGACAAAGATCCCTGCAATGCCAAGCCAATCGCCAAACCGGCGGCTGCCAGTACACTGACAAAAGATAATACGGGGATGTTTAATGTCTTTAATGCAGCCAGAGCCACAAAGACCATAATGCCGACAAAGGCCATGTTTTCAGTAAACCCAACAAGTAGGGTGTCCACTTTGCCCTTGACCATGCTCTTGCGGAGCCATGAGGAGAGAAATCTGGCCACTATGCGACCGATCACCAGGATGATGATGGCACCTACAATTTTAAACCCATATTGTATCAGGATGCCTGATACTGTGTTTATTATGGTTTGCGCCAAACCCATCGCTTTCTCTGCCTGATTCCCAATATCAAGGGAATTACTGTCTGCTTGCCCTAGAACTCCATTAAGCTGCGTTAAATAGGTAAACATGACAAATCTCCTTTGAATAATAAAATTTATGCTTTCTCACGTACGATATTGGCCCCTACTGGGTTCAATTTCTCTTCAATTCGTTCATACCCTCGATCAATATGGTACACACGATTGATGATGGATGTGCCGTGAGCTGCCATGGCCGCCAGCACCAGGGCGGCTGAGGCCCTTAAATCTGACGCCATCACGGGTGCGGCAATGAGCTTTTCCACGCCGGCCACAATGACGCAGGGGCCTTCTTTTCTCAGGTTGGCAGACATTCGATTCAATTCCGCGACATGCATAAATCTATCAGGAAAGACCTTTTCAATGACCACACTATTGCCCTCACCCAGGGCGAGCAGGGCCATAAACTGAGCTTGCAGGTCTGTGGGGAAGCCAGGGAATGGGTGGGTTGTTACGTCCGTTGCAGCAATACGGCGATCCATGGCCACGCAGCATCCTTGATCGCTCGATTCAAGGGTCACGCCCAGCGTTCTGAGTTTATGAACCACGGCCATCAGGTCGCCCATATGACAGTTGGTCAGTGTGAGTTCGCCGCGAGTGATGGCAGCGCCCATTATAAAGGTGCCTGCCTCAATACGGTCCGGAATGACGCGATGAGTCACAGGATTGAGTGTGCTGACCCCTTCAATGGTGAGTCTGGGTGAGCCTATGCCCGATATCTTGGCCCCCATTTTGTTGAGGCACAAGGCAAGATCCGCAATTTCGGGTTCGCAGGCTGCTGATTCGATGACGGTTGTGCCCTTGGCGAGTGTGGCCGCCATAAGTACATTGGCTGTGCCCAGGACCGTTGAGCCAAACGGTCCCCCCAGGAAAATCTCTGCGCCGATCAAGCCCTTGGGGGCTTCTGCGACTACATTACCATTTTCAAGATGAAATTTGGCCCCCAGTTGTTCAAGACCTTGAACATGGATGTTAATAGGGCGGTCTCCAATGGCACAACCGCCAGGCATGGATACTTCAGCTCTTCGGCATCGAGCTAGCAGGGGGCCCAGGATGCAGATGCTCGCACGCATTCGACGCACGATCTCATAGTCACCTATGGGCCGTTCAATGGTGGTTGCATCAATGTGTACACTTCGATCAGGCCCTGTGGTGACAGGGCATCCGAGCTCTGTCAAAAGATCCTTAAGTACTGCAATGTCAGATAGATCCGGTACGCCCTGGATGGTTGACTCACCCGGTGCCAGCAGGCAGGCTGCCATGATGGGCAGTGCGGCATTTTTTGAGCCATTAACTTGAATTTGACCTTTGAGTTGTACCGGTCCCTGGATACGAAATACGTCCATGTCCTAATTCCCTTGAAAAGCGGGGTCAGTTCTGTTTTATTGCTTACACTTGTGCTAGCACTTGCTGGCAATCAATCTAATGCAAGCTGAACTCGGATGCAACCTTTGGTTCAAAAATGATGACTGGAACGGACAATCTGTTTAATTTTTCAGGCGTAATGCTGTTGGCGGCCTGGCTGCTCAAGACCTCTTTGGGGCGAACAGCTCTGGTCGATGCACCCGTTCGAAGAACCAATATGTCACCCCTGATGATCTTGCCTGCCTTGCTTTTGTGGCAGGGGCCGGCAGCGATCATGGTTGGTTTGGCCAGTCCCGTGCTAAATGGGCTTCCCGAGTGGAGCAGTTGGTTGGTTCGAAATGCGGTCATGAGTGTCAGTGCTTTGGGTGCAGTGGCTGGGTTTTGCATTATGGCCTGGCACACGTTTGCCAGACGGCTGAAGGGACTGGGGCTCGGGCTTCGACATGTACGGCGAGATTTTGTCAAGGCCCTGGTGATTTTGTTCTGTATTATGCCAGTGATTTTGGTCATGATCGTATCTGTGCAATTTTTGGGTGAGCACATCAAGGGGCCCGATTATCAAGTGGAGCAGCACCAGGAACTCGAGGTTCTTTCATCGCATCCTCAAATATCGCTGAAGATTTCGGTCGCTATTGTGGCCATTCTGGCCGCGCCTCTGGTGGAGGAAATCCTCTTTCGAGGGCTTATTCAGACTTTGATCCGGTCGTATATTGGCCGCCCCTGGCTAAGCATCGTGCTCACATCTGTAGTTTTTTCCACTGTCCACGAAAACTATGCGCATTGGCCGGCCTTGTTTGTCCTGTCCGTGGCCATCGGATATGCGTATGAGAAAAGTGGATCATTGTGGCAGTCCATATTTATGCATGCAATGTTTAACGGCATGTCCGTAATGGCTTTTATGTAATTCAGTTGTAACTGGACTTTTGCAGAAGCCCGGCAGGACACAGGATGCAGGACTCAGAACGCAGAATAAGACACGATTTTATACTGTTTCTTGTGTGCTTCGTTCTGAGTCCCTTGACTTTGGAGAGGTTCAGTTTTTTAATTTGACTCAATTTTGGAATATCCGAATATGGCAGTACTTTCTTTGCAGCAGGTCACGATAGGATACGGCGGTGAGCCGATATTAAAGAATGTGTGTCTCCAGATAGACAAGGGTGAGCGTCTGTGTCTGGTAGGACGTAATGGCAGTGGTAAATCCACATTACTCAAAGTCATCGCTGGTGAACTCACGCCAGAGTCTGGTGACCGCGCTACGCAGCAGGGAATCCGGATCGCACGTCTCATTCAGCAGGTGCCTCAGGATATGCATGGGTCGGTCTTTAAGGTCGTGGCCAAGGGGTTGGGCAAGCCGGGTGAGGCACTGAGTGAATATTACACATTGCATGATACGGGCAATTTGGAAGATCCAACGGTCCTGGAACGGCTGGCAACATTACAGCACAGGTTGGATGATACGCATGCGTGGTCGTATCAGCCAGTCATCGAAGAGACCTTGTCGCTGATGGACCTGGAGGGTGAATCTGATTTTGACGTGCTGTCCAGTGGGATGAAACGTCGTGTTCTTCTGGCCCGATGCCTGGTCAGGCAACCGGACATTCTTATCCTGGATGAACCCACCAATCATCTGGATCTTAAAGCCATTGTGTGGCTTGAGACATTTCTGGCAGACTACCGTGGCACGCTCCTGCTGGTCAGCCACGACCGGACCTTTGTGCGCAAGGCAGCCACCGGTATTATTGATATTGATCGTATGTCTGTGGCACGGTATGACTGCGATTTTGATACGTACCTCAAACGTAAGCAGCAGGATATTGCCTCAGAGTTGCGTCAAAATGAATTATTTGACAAACGTTTGGCCGAGGAAGAAGTGTGGATTCGCCGAGGGGTTCAGGCCCGTAGAACCCGAGATGAGGGACGCGTGCGCAGACTTAAGGCAATGCGCAGCGATAGAAGCGACAGACGAGAGCAGATCGGTACGGTGCGTCTTCAGACTCAAGAAACGCGTGCCACAGGGCGCAAGGTGATTGAGCTCAAGCAGGTTACCTTTGGTTACGCTGACGATGCGCCTGTGATCAAGGATCTTTCCATCACACTGATGCGAGGTGATCGTGTTGGCATCATTGGCCCCAATGGTGTGGGAAAAACCACGCTCATTAAACTTCTGTTGGGCCAGCTTGAACCACAGCAGGGCAAAATCCAGCATGGCACACATCTGGAGCCTGCCTATTTTGATCAGTTGCATGCGATTTTAGACCTGGACAAGACTGTGCAGGAAAACGTATCGCCTGGCAGCGAGACCGTAAGAATCAATGACCAGCCACGCAACGTGATTGGGTATCTTTCTGATTTTCTGTTTACACCGATGCAAATCAGAGCCAAGGTGGAGAACCTTTCAGGTGGAGAACGCAATCGCCTGCTTTTGGCTCGTCTGCTGACTCAGCCTGCCAATGTTCTGGTACTGGATGAACCAACCAATGACCTGGATGTGGAAACCCTGGAACTGCTCGAAGAGATGTTGCTTGATTTTCAAGGCACTGTACTACTGGTGAGTCATGATCGAACCTTCCTGAACAATGTGGTCACCTCCACTCTGGCCTTTGATCCGGATGGGATCGTTCGTGAGTATGCAGGGGGGTATGACGACTATCTTTTGCAATCTGGCGCCCGATTTTCCAAAGAACAACAATCCAAGGGAAAATCACAATCCAAAGCCAAACCCGCTAAAGTGAAAAAAGCCAAATCAGACGACCTACAAAAACCCAAGAAGCTCACCTGGAAAGAAACCAAGGAGCTCAAGGAATTGCCTGGGAGAATTGAGTCAATGGAAGAGCAAGTGCGTGACTTACATGCCCAATTGGCTGATCCGTCTTTTTACAAGTCCACCCCGGAAAAAGAAGTCGCTCAGATCACGCAAAAGACTCACGATCTTGGAGCAGAACTTCAAATTGCCTATGCCCGATGGGAAGACCTGGAAAGCAGGCAGTGAGGGTTAGACTCTCAATCAACTGCAAACTTGGAACCTTAGAACCACCTTATTTTTCGCCTGCAATGACCTCAGCAATATTGAGGGCATGATCCTTCATCCGGCGGTAGTAGTTGAGAATGTCCGTGAAGGCAAGACTGAAGAATGGAGACACCTCTTCTTTTTGGAGACGTTCCAGATGCTGACGGCGAAATTCCTTCATCAGTGCGGAAATGGCGACGCCTTCGCTGGTGGCCTCGGTTAGGATGTCCTGCGCTTCCTCCTCCTGGACATAATGGTTCACCTTCACAATATACGCGGCCACCCGATCGTGTAGAGCTGTCAACTTTTCGCGTGCTGGTCCATCCAGCGGTAAACCCAATTCCTCCAGTTTTATGATCCCTTTGAGTACGTTGGCTGCATAGTCACTGATTGATTCATATTCATCGGCAATACGCATCTGCATATGCGATTTTATGGTCACGTCATGAGGCACCTGCCCAGACACCAGATTACTGAGAAACACGAAGATCTCTTTTTGCACGTTGTCGAGAATTTCTTCACGGTGGAAAATCTTATGCGATATCTTGGCGTCGATCTTTTCACTTTCCAAACAGCGCCTAAGATGGGTCATCATGGTGGTGACATTGTCACCCATGAAACCGATTTGCTGAAGTGACTGTACGATGCTAAGCGCCGGGGTATCGAGCATGCGTACATCGAGGTAGGTGAGGTGGGAAATTTCCTTGGTCTTTTTGTCTGGAACGAGGAAGGTGACAAAGCGGCCCAGCAGGCCGGCAAAAGGCAGGAAAGCTACAACGTTGGCCACGTTGAATGTGGTATGCGTCAGTGCGATGCCGGCTGTTATGATTTGCCCGAATTTTTCTTCCTCCATGGTGGCAATGTCAATTGTCAAAGGATTTCCGCCGGTTTTCCATGCAATCAATTGCGATACGGCTTTGATCACAATCGGGAACATGGCAACAAACCAAATGGTGCCGAATACATTGAAAAACACGTGGGCCAAGGCGGCGCGTTTGGCCGCTGTGGTCGTACCGAGCGAGGCCAGCCAGGCGGTAATGGTGGTACCTATGTTCTCGCCCATGACCAGGGCGGCGGCGGTCTGGAACTCAATCACACCGGTTGAGGCCAGGCCTATGGTAATGCCGAGTGTCGCAGAGGAGGACTGCACGACCATGGTAAGAACGCAGCCGACGAGTGCGCATTTGATGATCCCCAGATAGGTGGTGGCCTGAAATGCGTGGAACCAGGCACTAAAGTCTTCATGAGAACGCAGTGGTTTGAATCCATTTTTCATGAGTTCAAGCCCGAAGAAGACCATGCCGACACCCATGATCGTCATGCCGATATAGCGCAAGCGGTCCTGTTTGGAGAAAAGGAAGAAAAAAGCGGAAATGCCAAGAATGGGTAGTCCGTATTTTCCGATCTGCAATACGAGAATCCAGCCAGTGATGGTGGTTCCGACGTTGGCACCCATTATGACGCCAATCGCCTGCATCAAGGTCATGATGCCTGAGTTTACGAAACCGACGGCCATCACGGTCGTGACGGAGCTAGACTGCACCAAACAGGTTACGAGCAAGCCAACAAACACGCCCATGATACGGTTGCTGGTCACAGCACTGATCATTTTTCGAAGACGATCGCCTGATACGGCCTGCAAACCCTCGGACATAAATTTCATACCGAGCAGGAAGACTCCCAACCCGCCTACCACTTCGGCTGCGATTTTCACGAACAAACTTACGTCCATTACTTGTTTCCTTTAGCTGTTTTAAGAGGATTCGACGAAATTTAACATATTATGAACGTTTTTCTAACATAATATTAATCATTTTCTAACCTTTTTTTTTGCGATCCTTCATTCGGCGGATGACTGCAAAAAAACGACTTGCCCCACACAAAAATGACTATGAAGGCAAAAGTCATTGAGTCACCCCGTGTTAAAATGCGATCTGATCCACAGGGACCTGGCTTGCCTTTTTTCAGGTATGCGGATATAAGCCTTGGGAAAGACATATTCGTTCAGAGGAAAAAAGAAAGACTATTATGATTCGTGTTCACGACCTTACTTTGCCGTTTGATCATCGCCCTCAAGCCTTGGACAGAGCCATAGTTAAGAGGCTTCACCTGGGCAAGGCGGACATCATAAAGTATCAGATTATTCGACACTCCATTGATGCCCGACGCAGGTCTCGCATCGTATTTGTCTACAGTGTCGATGTGGAGGTGGTCGACGAACTTAAGATGCTCAAGGCCTGTGCCAAGGATGCGAAGATTGGCCCTGCCCCGTCGACAACCTATATAATGCCTGAGTCCGCCCCACAGGGCCGGATTGCCCCTGTGGTGGTGGGATCTGGGCCATGTGGCTTATTCTGCGCTCTGATTCTGGCTGAACTGGGATACAAACCTGTGCTCATTGAACGGGGCAAAGAGGTCAAGGCGCGGATTCATGATGTACATCGATTATGGCAGGAGGGCGAGTTGGACCCAATCTCCAATGTGCAATTTGGTGAGGGGGGCGCAGGCACCTTTTCAGATGGCAAGCTCGTCACCCAGATCAAAGACAAACTCAACCGTTCCAGGAAGGTGTTGAATGAACTTGTCAAGGCAGGGGCGCCCGAAGATATTCTGGTTCAGGCCAAGCCACATATTGGCACAGATCATCTGGTGAATGTGGTCAAACGCCTGCGCAACAAGATTATTGAGTTGGGTGGCGAAGTGAGATTTGAGACTCAACTGACAGACCTTGTGATTAAAGACAATCGGGTCGCAGGTATCATCGTGAATCACGATGATCAGATTGACACCTCTTCAGTGGTGTTGGCCTTGGGCCACAGTGCACGTGATACCTTTGCCATGCTGCATGATAAAGGCGTGCCTATGATTGCCAAACCCTTTTCCATGGGCGTCCGCATTGAACATCCCCAGGCCTTGATCAATCAGGCACAATATGGACAGCATGCCACGCATCCTTCGCTCGGCGCTGCTGACTACAAGCTCGTGCATCACAGTTCTCTGGGCCGATCTGCCTACAGTTTTTGTATGTGCCCTGGGGGGCAGGTGATTGGGGCTGCGTCTGAAGCGGGCCGGCTGGTCACCAATGGGATGAGTCACCATGCACGCAATCTTCCGAATGCCAATAGCGCTCTGGTTGTCAGTGTGACACCCGAGGATTTTCAAACGGATGATCCCATGGCAGGTGTAGCGTTTCAGCGACTGTGGGAAGAAAAGGCATTTGCGGTGGGGGGGGGGCAGTATCATGCACCTGTGCAATGCGTGGGCGATTTTCTGGCGTCAAAGCCGACTCGATTTATTCGTTCTGTAGAGCCTTCATACCAGCCCGGTGTTAAATGTTGTGATTTGCGCGCATGCCTGCCCGAGTTTGTGGCCGATACTTTGAGAGAGGCAATTCCCGCCTTGGATAGAAAACTCCAGGGCTTTGCCCATCCTGAAGCGGTGATGACGGGATTGGAATCACGCAGTTCATCACCCTTGCGCATACTCAGAGATGAAGCATTTCAAAGCCCAGCTTTTCAAGGTTTGTTTCCTGCCGGGGAAGGTGCGGGGTATGCAGGCGGAATTATGTCTGCAGCCATTGATGGCATCAAAGTGGCAGAAGCCATCATCGGGCTCTTCTGATCTTGTGATGTATATATTGAAGAACAAGTTGATAGTGTCAAGAGGTATGGCTCGATGCTGATCGCCTAGGTTCCAAAAAAACGCAAGTTCCTCACCTTCAAGGCGATTTGCTTTGAGCTGAGGGGCTCTTTTTTTGCCATATCATAAGAATACAGTTTCTTCTTGAAAAAACACCAATTGGCCCTATGATCTTCGGAGTATTGATATTTATCGATGGGACAAATTGTGACAGATTCGGGCTTAACACCACATAAGCGGCGGCCAAGATACTCAGGGACTCATCCAAAGAAATATAGCCAGAAATACAAGGAAAAGCATCCTGAAACCTTTCCTGAATTGCACCAGCATTTGCGTGCCAAGGGCAAGACCCCTGCAAGCACTCACGTGCCCATTATGGTGGAGGAGGTGCTGGGGATGCTCAGTCCTCAGCCGGGTGAGGTTGTGGTGGATTGTACATTGGGCTATGGCGGTCATGCCTATCAGTTTTCTAAGCGTCTGGGCCCGACTGGCCGGATCATTGGATTAGACGTGGATGGTGATGAGCTGGACAAGACCCGCGAACGTCTCAGGAAGATTGAATCGCCCTTGACTGTCTATCGGAAGAATTATGCCGGTTTGGCCTCAATACTCCATCAAGAGAACCTGCCTGGCGTGGATATCATCTTTGCGGATATTGGCGTGTCCAGTATGCAGGTCGATGATCCCAGTCGCGGTATCAGTTATAAGCACAAGGGGCCGCTTGATATGCGAATGGATTCACGTCTCAAGGAGACGGGGATAGACCTGCTCCAAAAGCTTTCAGCAGACGAACTTTCTTTTGCTTTGAAAGAGCTGTCTGATGAACCGGATCATGAGGAAATTGCCCAGGCCATTGTGGCTCAGCGTGCCAGCCAGCCCATCACACAGACCGGCCAACTCATTCGTCTGGTCTTTCACATCAAACGGTGGACTTTTAAGAGCTGGAAAGAACAGCAGAAAAAGAGATTTAATACGCTCCATCCAGCGGCCCGCACCTTTCAGGCCTTGCGTATTCTGGTGAATGATGAACTGGGTTCACTCAAGCAACTCCTGCGAACGGCACCGTTGTGTCTCAATCCTGGTGGACGTATTGGTATCATCAGTTTTCACAGTGGGGAAGACCGCCTGGTCAAACAGTCCTTTAGAGAGGGCAAGGCCACTGGATTGTATGAACTCATCGCAGGTAAGCCCATCACACCGAGACGCAAAGAGATCATGGCCAATCCAAGAAGCACCTCAGCGAAGTTTCGCTATGCGAAGGTTAGTTATTAGTTATTAGTTATTAGTTATTGGTTATTCGTTTTCACACTTCACACCGTCCTACTGTCTCACAGTCACACCGTCTGATCTTCCTACCTTCTTACCCTCTGATCTTCTTACCTTCGGCGTCTCGCCGCTTCCCGCAACCCGCTTCGAACCGTTCGGCCTTTGCGTGCGATTCTAGCCGACTGCTTTTAGCCGGGACAGTCATCGTTCGTGCCTCACTTAAATGACAGTCCCTCCGCTCTCCGCTTACCGCTTACCTACTTTCCCATTTACTTACCTTCGGCGTCTCGCCACCGGACCCTGGCCGGATCCCTCATCGGCACCGTAGGCGGCCTGATCGGAGGCATGAAAAAAGAACGCCGCCACACCACCGAGATCGTCAGAGCCATTGACAAAGGCGTGGCAGCGGGGGCCGTCGACATGGAAAAGCTGGGCCCCATCATGGACCGCAAGCAATCCCCAGAAACCAAAGCCATAGTAGACAAAATCCAGGGCAAAGCCGCGGCGTAAGCCGCCGCAAAGCGATAAGAGCAGGGCGGCAAGGTATCGAATCTTGCCGCCCTGCCTCTTTATTCAAGTTCTTGTAGAATCCTTGCGAGATCTCCCCCATTTTACCCTTACTTCCAGCAGTTTTAGAAGTACCGTTCTAAGCAGCTCACCTATGCGGGGAATAACATTCACCTTCAGCCTTATTTCTTTGACACTGAGCTCAAAGTCGCTAGTAGACTTTGATGTATCCAATTGGTTTTTTGTAGTCATGAACCTGATCCCTTTCTATCTTGTCAGGATAAGTTTAGTCAGCCTCGTCAGGCACTGACCTGCGAATCCCAACTTACAAAAACAGTATTATGTATCCGGTGTCCGAAACACCAACTTTAATAATTGCGACTAACTACCTATACAGAACTCCGAGGATTTCAATTTTAATGGATGGACACTCAGCACAAAAAAGTTAGCCAAAAGGCCAACAGGCGAGTTGTACGTCGTTTGGAAATAGTGGTTTATGATATAGTAACATGAAGAATGTTTCCCCTGATTTAGCTCGGCCAAGTCAATGCTGCAGCACAGCCAGTTCCGTCGATGGTGGCCACCGGCGGCGGGGCTGGCTGTGCAAAATACCCTGAAATTATTCCCCAAAATATTCCCAGCCTTTTCTGTGCCCCTGGCGGTGCGGTCCCCACAACCCACCGTCCAGGGGGTGTTTTAATTGCCTTTTCAGGGTTCGGGACTCCGGAGGAAAAACAAGCTAATTACCAGTAATAAACAGCAGTATCAGTGTGGTAAGGCCGTTTTCGTCCTTTGCGAACACCGAAAGCTCAAGATCTGTATTGATTTAGTCGATGAAAACTTATACGCTGTGAGAGTACACGCAAGGTGTGACAAGGTTGGTTGGTGTGTTAATTCAGATGAATGAGGTAGGAAAAAGGCAATGATCGGTCAAGGGATATATACAATTGCTGAAGCGTCGAGACTGACGACAGTGCATCCTGCCACTGTTCGAACTTGGTTTAAGGGCTACGCAGACAAACCTGCCTTGAATTCTCTGCTGCGAAGCGACTACGAGCCCGTAGGTAAAGATTTTGCCATCAGCTTCTACGACCTCATAGACATCAGGGTTGCGTGCGATATGCGATCTGCAGGTGTGAAAATGTCGATCGTACGCAAGGCCCACGAAAAACTGGCTAACGAGCTCGATACAAGCCACCCCTTCTGTCATGACGGTTTGTTGACCGACGGCCGCACCATTATTCGAGATTTTGTGGACGAGGTTGGTGATCGCAGGCTTCAAGAGGTGATTTCCAAGCAGCAACTGTTCAAGCAGATCCGAGGCCACCTGCAGAGAGTCGATTACAGCCATGTCACCCATCTGGCCGAGAGATGGCACATAGCCAAAGGTGTGGTCATTGACCCCGCAATTACCTTTGGCAAGCCCACTGTAGAGGGCACCCGCATCAGCACGCACATACTCGCGCAACAGTATAAAGCGAACCACCAGGAGGGGGAGCTGGTTGCAGACCTGTACGGAATCAGCGAAAAGGACGTCAATAACGCCGTTGCCTTTGAGATGAGTCTGTGCGGGATTGCTGCATGACCTTCCTCTGTGATGAAAACATCAGCAAGTGGTATGCACGCCTCCTAAATGAATTCGACAAAGCAAACGAGATTGTTCATATTGGTGACATTCTGGGGTTAGGCACTGCAGACACGGAGTGGATTCAAAAGGTTGGAGAACTTTACACTAACGTTGCAGCAGTATCCATAGACAGTAATATTCTGAGCAATGAAGTTGAGAGAATGGCCTTGCGAGACTGCGGTCTACCATTTGTGAACCTGAGAAAGGGCTGGGGCAATCTTGATTACAACACTTTCTCCTGGCAGATAGTGAAAGCCTGGCCGGCAATATCTCAAGCAGTTAATGCAGCGGAAGAAGCCATGATATATGAGGTAAGAATGAATCTTAAGGTTGTCTCCCTTGGTATCGTGAAATAACCCCGTGTGAGACCGCACCTCGCCACCGGCCCCTGGCCGCCACCCTTCACCGTCCCTTCCCACCTTCAAACTTCAAACTTCACACTGATGCGCCTCGCCGCAATTCTTGCAAACCCCCTCCAAAAAGAGTACAATTGCTGCATCGGGAGGAATGTTAAGCCAGGAGCATGGTGATGCCAGCAGAACCAATATCAATATTTCCTGTGGGGCTTGTTGAAAGGCTCAATGAATATGAGAGGCTGTTATCTCTCGCCGGGTATTCAGCCTTAAAGACACCATGCTAAGAATCACGGCCCTTTTAGGTCTCTCTCCGTCTAGTGCAAAATCTAGACAAATGAGTATAAAGAGTTGACTTAATAAGTCCAATTCTATAGCGTACATAGTATAGGCCTTAAAAATCTGGACACTAAAGTAGAGTCCTCGGTTTGATACGGCTAACCCCTGGACAAAAGCAGGCGGAGTGAAGCCTAGAAATTGGCTGGAATGGATGAGAGGATTTAAGGATTACTGAGATAATCCCGCTTAGACGCCGCATGAGCTTGAGAGGGACTGTAATGCGCGATATGTGATTCTAAGGGAAACCTATTGGGCAGAAGCAAGGGGAACAACAATGAGACAAGTATCCACAAAGGCATTTACGCTCATTGAGTTGTTGGTCGTGATCTCGGTGATCGCACTGCTGCTGGCTGTCCTGTTACCGGCCTTGCGCGGGGCCCGGAACCAGGCCCGCAAGGTGATGTGTCGGTCGAATCTGCGTCAGTTCGGGACTGTGCTGTCTATGTACGTAGGGGATAGCGAGGGACGACTTCCCTACGGCGGCCACAGGGCCATATGGCTTTTACGCGGCTCGTCGCCCGGGAAAAAACACTCTCAGGATCCCCACGTTCCTGATGTATCCCAGAGCGTACGCATGGCTCGTGCGGCCCTCTGCCCCATGGCTGTCAAGCCTCAAAATGACGGTAGATTTAGGCTGGGTTTTCCGGGCGTGGCGACTGCTTCAGATCCTGCAACTTGGGATGTGCTTGGTACGGATGGCAATACATTCAGGGCCTGGACAATCACCAGCCCTGGTCCTGCGTTTGACAGCAGTTACGGATTCAACTTCTGGGCGTTTTCGGATTATTGGGTAGATGCACGCATGAAAAGCGTTGGTGGTTCTTTCCCGGTGCGGCCAGACGGTCGTGGCCTGAATGTCTTCAACGTTGCCAGCAGGTCCAAGGTGCCCATTCTGCTCGATTCCATGTCTCCAGGTACTTGGCCCCCAACTAGGGAGATAAATCCAAGTCCTATGCATTCTTTGCCCTACTGCATGAACAGGCACAACGGACGTGTCAACAGTCTGTTCCTGGACTGGTCCGTACGCGAGGTCGGAGTCAAGGAACTCTGGACCTTGAAGTGGTGCCCCAACTACGATACCGCCGGGCCCCGGACCCTGGCCGGGGGCGTCAAACCCGAGGACTGGCACGAATGGGTGAGGGGATTCAAGGACTACTAATTATCCCGTTCAAAAGATAACTAAAGGGGTCGCGCCTTTAGTTATCTCAGCTTCTTACCTTCCTACGTTCTTATCTTCTTACTCACGGCGTTTCGCCGCCGGCCCCTGGCCGCCGGCTTTGCCGCCAGTTCTTGGTTAACAGTTCTTGGTTCTTAGTTTTCATACTTCTTACTTCAGCCTTCGCACTTCGGCGTCTCGCCGCTTGCCTTCTTACCGTCTTACTCACGGCGTCTCGCCACCGGCCCCTGGCCGCCGGTCTGACCCTCAGGGCCCCCCTTAGAGATTAGCGAAAACATCCCGCCTTCGGATGTCGCCCGTTTTCAAGAAATGACGATAATCCTCAATGAGCTCTTTCACTGTATCATTCATGAACCCCTTTTCATCTATGAAAGACTCCATGTCATTTGGGGATGGAACTTCCCATTTGCTAAAATCTTGCAGTTTTTGAAATTCTTCTGATGCCTGGCGTAACTCAGGACTGGCTTTTACATTGAGATGATTTGGCTCTGTGCGTCCCTCTAAGGCAGATCTGATGCTCCTGTGGTATATGACACCCACTCCTTTCGTCCACATCTTGTTGACCTTGGAAATTTCATCTTCTTTTATGCCAATTTTTCTGAGGCTAGCAATAATACCGTCGTGGAGGTTAAGTCGTGTTTCTAAGGTTGTGCCGCCCATAAAAGCATTAGCCATCAGTTCAGTTATAGTAGCTTCTGCAGAACTCAAAGTGATATTATGCAATTGACCTGCAGTTGCGGTCGCTTTTTGTGCAACCAGATCCATGGTTGCTGCTTGTGCTTCAACTCTCTTTCGGATTTCGGAAATTTCTTTGGCATCTGTTTCGGCCTGCTGAGCGGCCGTTTTGAGCGCCCCGAATGGGCCGAAACTAAGCTCAATCGCTCGTTCATTCAGAACAAGCACAAGGCCAATGAGGCAAGCGAGAACGGAAACTGTCGTGAAGCCAGACGACCATGATTGCTTCGTGGTGAGCCACCATGTAGACATGACGAGAGTGTTCACGATTATGAGGATACCTATGAGTTGAATCATGGCTGAGTTCCTTTTTGTTTCAGATTTAGTCATGTGTTCTTTCAGTTCAACAGGTAATCCGGTTAACAACAAAGAATTTGCTACTTTATAGACAAGCCGTTAATTACGTTTTCCGCCAAGCGAGCAACGCGAGGCGGCCCAAAACAAACTCGAACAACAGCATTCGAACTCAGCCTTCGCACTTCGGCCTCTGGCCGCTGGCTTTGCCGCCAGTTATTGGTTAACAGTTATTGGTTCTTAGTTTTCACACTTCCCACTTCAAACTTCATCCTTCGGCCCCTGGCCGTCGGGCTGACCCTCAAGGTTTCCTTAAGGTTTCCTGACCCCTTCTAGTTTAATCCGCCTACGGCGACTCTTGTATCTCCTTGTTCAGGTTTAGCTTTGAATTCGTCACACCACTGCTCAGGTTTTGTAATAGGCCACAGGGTTCCTGTAATTGTTGACGGAGGCCCAGCAGAGATATGGGGATTTGGCGAGGGTGCTTTGCGGTGGCATTCGCCTGGTTTGTCTTGTCCTTGAAAACATCTCCAAGATCGACAGTTTGAGCATTGTTTTTCCATTTCTCTTTCTCCTTTGGTTCGAATTGATAAGCTCTATTTTCGCTTTAAGGTATCACTTAGCAGAGGCATAAATGCCTTTAAGCGTTCCTCAATTGTCATATTATAAATCAGGGATTTCATTAGTGTTTGGCGGGCCTGGTTTTTTCGCCATCATATCAATCGTTATTGTTAGGCATGGCCCATATTTTCGACCCGCCTCAATACTAGATTCAATGGCATTTCCAGCGATTGAAGCAGATAACAAAGCTCGTTTTATTCTACTAAGTAGTGCCTTGGTTCTGGCGTCTTGCTCGCTCACGAATGAATTCCTATATTCTGTAATCAAGAAGCGTGCCTCTGGTGACTTTTGGTGAACCTTGCTAAGAGCGTTGGTAATTTTGGGGATATCGTAATCGTAATCTGGAACATGGGGGATCGTCGCCTCTAGATCGCGAATGCAAGTACTATCCATAATCGGCATGAATCCTGTGGTAAATTCCTTGAACAAGACATCTTGAATCACTTTCTCGTTTTCTGTCAAAGCGGGCGTTTTGTAAGGCAATTTGGCCGCTTCAGCTAGACTTGAAATGACGGAGACTAGTCCCCTCAAATCAAATTTAACAAGTTCTATTGACTTTCCGTATGGTTCAAATTCAAGACAAAGATTTTCGTGCATTAGCAAGTCTCTGATAATCCATTCCGGATTTCCTCTCCAAAACATGCCCCTGTAGTCAGTTGAGATATTGAACTTCAGGGTTCTTGCATATCTTCTGTCAAGTCGAACTCTGCACTTTGGTTGGTCTGATGAGCCTCCAATAATGACCCCTAGGTTGAAATAGATATCGAGCTTGTTCTCCTCCCAACGGATATTCAGTGAAGGGTAAATAGCTTTTCCAGCAACCCCTCTGGTTTGGGTCTCCGCCGGTAGAGACAGCACAATTGTCTTGGTGTCATCCATCTCGGATACGGATTCACTTACGATCCATTTGCCAGTTGCGTTGACCTCGCTTGCCTTTGAAACACAAACGACCAAACAACCCGCAGCCAGCAACCACAAAAACACTCTCGCTCTCACGGCACAATCTCCCTTCAAAAAAATCTACATAACACAATCAACTTTCCCAACTCTCATGCGCCTTTAACATAAGCAGGGAGAGAACGCCACTGGTCTAGACAGATATCGCCCCTTGGTTTCTTATTTGATCTCCGCATTGCCTCTCCTGGCAAAAAAGTTACAGAACTATTGATCTGTCCTTTACTCAAGAACTTCTCCCAAAAAACTCGCAATTTACTGCCTAAAACCGTTGCGTTACTTTGGCCCTCGCATCACTTACTACAAAGCGACTACTACTTTGACGAGGCAGCACTGATGAAAAGCCGATATCGACTGTTTCTCTTTTTCCCAATGCCTCAACGAGCCAGTCTGAAAACTCCTGTATGTCTGTAGTAATTCTCCCCTTGTCTGGAGATTGTGTCAAGGGAAATTTGCGAGGAGAGCGGGGCGCTGCGATTCAATTTTAAGTGTTTGGTGTTAAGTGTTAGGTAAAGGGGCACAAAAGTCAGGGATGAAACCTGAAACCTGAGTCAACATCGTGAGCGCTGCGCTGTGAGACAAAGCTCACGCCTTGGCGGCCACCTCGCTTTCCGCTTTCCCGCTTTCCGCTTTCCGCTTTCCGCCCTTCGCTTCGAACCGTTCGGCCTTTGCGTACGATTCTAGCCGACTGCTTTTAGCCGGGACAGTCATCGTTCGTGCCTCACTTAAATGACAGTCCCTCCGCCTACCGCCTACCGCTTCCCGCTTCCCGCTTCCCGCTTTCCCGCTTTCTTACTTTCGTACCTTCCCACCTTCTTTTCTTACTCAAACTCCGTGTACTTCAGACAATTCCCCCTGGCCTTATCTATTGGGTACTTCAGGGCATTCTTTTCGATCTTTCGATTTGTTTCGGCAAACAAATCGATCTTGAGTTCGTGACAGAGGTACATCAAGAATGTGAAGATGTCGCCCACTTCATCTTTGATACGTGCCAGCTCTATTTTGTTCAGCTCATACGACTGGTCGGTGGTCTTCCAGAGAAAATTCTCCATCAATTCGGCGGCTTCTATAGAGAGGCCTTCTGCCAGATTCTTGGGCGAATGAAACTGTTTCCAATCGCGTGCATCCCGGAATGCCAGGATCTTGTCTAGTAACTGTTGATATTCGCTCATCAAGGTGTCAACTTTTCTAAAGAAAATATGCGTATCGGGCCCAATGGATGGCTGAGTAAAGTTTGAAGTATAGTCCCAGCACTCGATTTGTCAATGGGGGTTAGAGCTCTTTTTTTGTCTTCTATGAAAGGCCGACATTTCCGCATCTGTGGGTTTTCTTAGACTCACCTCAAGCGGGAGAGTGCCGTTAAACGTTGTGACCGAAAGTGACAACTGTCCATTCGCCATGGGGTCAACCGTTTTAATGGTATTGGGGACCATCCCAGGGGCTTTCCGAGGGTGTCTCATGCTTCTTGTCGTTGACACATCGCATGGGGGCTTTTCTTCCTTTGCTTCAAGAACGGCCAAGCCAGTGCTGTCCTTGAGAAATGCCACCATTTCTGTAGAGGTGGGGCGATTGCCAATTACCCTAGTTGTGGGCGACTCCGTAATCATCGTGGTCGAGGAAGGCGAGTGCGTCTTCACGACTACAGGCGGCTGAATTGGTTTGGCGGGGTAGTGGGCAACCTCTGGGGCTCCAATGGCCGAGTCAGTTCTTCCCTCAAGAAATGCCACCATTTCTGTGGACGTGGGGCGACTGGCAATTGCACCAGTTGAGGGCGACTGCGAAATCAGCGTGGTTGAGGAAGGCAAGTGCGTCATCAAGGTTACAGGTGGCTGGACTGGCTCAGGGTGGTGTTGGGCAACCTCTGGGGTTTTCTGAAATTCTCGTACGCTACTTATTGCTTCGGCAACCAAATCATCTGAGCAAAAAGTCTTGGGCGTAATGGGTTCTATCCAAGCTGAATTTTCTCTGGAGGGCACCTCTTGAACACTGTATGGCCAGGACTCGGGGACGCTCTCTGTCGCTGTGGAGTAAGCCTTCTGGGATTCTGGATCGGACCCATTCATTCTGAGACAATTGTTGGTGGAGTAAACACGATGTTTTCTTCCACAACCACCCACAGCCAGCATCATCAACGATAACAGAATTAATCTTGTTTTCATTTGACTTCCCTTTCAAAACAGCAAGTTAATCCGTAATAACACGGCGTGACAATGAGTGGAAAGGACTCACCATAAATCGCCCCACATCTTCTTGATCTGCCTACAGGGTGATCTCTCCTCATGTCAAGTCGATAAGCGAAAAAAAAATGACGTGCTTTTAAAGCTTCCTTTCCTTAGATGCCCCATCCTCCAATGATGAGGTTTGCCGCTAAGTGTCTATCTTATGTGTTTTTGATATACAATACAGGAGAGACTGTCAATGATAAAAAAACCTTTTTCGACAGTTCATAGAATTGCATTGTGCACAGAAATGTGCTTGCTGCTGCTGGCAAGACAGCAAGCAGAAATCACGCAAAAAAGGACTGGGGAAAGGAAGGGGTGAAGGGAACCCAAACCATGGTACCACTTGTGCTGTACAATGGCTGATTCTGCTATTTGGGTTCCGGCGTCCGAATTGTGCGCCCAGAAGAGAGAATTTCTTTGGATTGTAGGGGTTTCAACCTATAATGCGAGAGTCTGATGGATCGACGGGAACATTCAGGGGAATGGTTGATTTGAACTGAAACGCCAAAAACCGCAGAAATGATACATTTGAGGAGTCGTGATATGTCTGGGCGTGTGCGTTGGATACCCCGTATATTTGTGGTAGTGTTGACGGTTTTGGTGTGCAGTTCTTATGCGCAGAGGACAAGAGACAATGCGAATGATCCCAACGACCAACTGCGTGTGGATGGGGACTGAATCAAAAGTTATGTCGAGTGGTTGGCCCGAGATGAGATGCAAGGCCGCCAGAGTTTGACGGCAGAGTAGAGATGTGAAAAAAGAGCCGGAGGGCGAACGGGATTTTCTGGCCTTTACAGTCAAGGATCGAGTTTTTCGCGCGATTATGAAGCCGGATCGTCAGGAATCCGTGTCCAACCCCTGTGACGACGTGACCATGGATCAGGTGGTCACCTATTTCAATATGGACATGGTGGGTTTGGGTGACGCCATTGATGCACCCGGGGCTTTGAATTTTCCCACGATCTGGAACGTCATCAAAAAAGATCAGGACAAGGAGATCATTCAAGGTCATCAATGAAAAGCAGGTGTTCCTGGCTGTGAAGTTTGCCCCGGGCAACGTGACAGGGTGTGTAGACCGCCTGGAAGAAATGAAGGCGGCCCTGGGCGATACAGACAATCTTGTCCTCATCGGCACTGCGATTGTCCTGGGTGGGACTGTTAGGACACGCTCTAACCGCCAAAAGAAGTTGTCATGTCGAGTTTTGAAAAACCTTTGGTATAACACCTGTTACATGCTATGATGTGGCAATATTGTCCGTTCCAGGTCAATAAAGTTTGCGGATCGCGGTTGGTGGCTGATAATGCTTGCTAATTGGGCCAAAAAGCACCTGGGACAGTGAACCGCTTTGCGAAACTCTGTTTTCTGTAAGGCATTATAGTGAAAATACTGAAGGAACGATTTTTATATGACCCATTCGGTTGATACCAAGAATATGGCAGTCTTTTGTGATTTTGAAAATGTGGCGTTGGGTGTCCGAGACGCTGACTATGCCAAGTTTGACATTGCCAAGGTGCTTGAACGCCTTCTTCTCAAGGGCAATATTGTGGTTAAAAAGGCGTATTCTGATTGGGCCCGCTATAGGGAATTTAAGGCGTCCATGCACGAAGCGTCCTTCGAGTTGATCGAAATCCCGCACGTACGATTGTCGGGTAAAAACTCTGCGGATATTCGTATGGTTGTAGATGCCCTTGACCTCTGCTACACCAAAGAACATGTGGATACCTTTGTGATCATTAGTGGTGATTCTGATTTCTCCCCTCTGGTGAGCAAGCTTCGGGAAAACAATAAAACCGTGATTGGGGTGGGTGTAAAGAACTCCACATCTGATTTGCTGATCGCCAATTGCGACGAGTTTATCTCCTATGATGATTTGGTCAAACCGCCGCGTCCACGTCGAAAACCGCGTGTGGTGTCTCCTGCCCCTGCCCCTGCCCCTGCCCCTGCGAATGGTAATGGACGCAAGCCTGCACGCGAAACCAAGGCCAAGCCCAAGGTCAAGCCCAAACCTGTGTCTCCGGCGGATGCCAAGAAGCAGGAAGCCTGGGATCTTATTGTGGAAACCTATGAGGCGCTTCTGGAAGAACGGGGTGAAGAAGGCCGGATCTGGGGTTCCATGCTTAAGCAAACCCTGAAACGCCGAAAACCTGGATTTAGTGAATCACATTATGGATTCAGCTCCTTTGGCCAGCTCCTGGAAGAGGCCGGAACCGAGGGCATACTCGATTTGATTCGTGATGAAAAATCGGGTGGATTCATTGTCAGTGGCTGTCATGCGCCTTAGGTCATGGAGACACATCATCAGAGTCCTGAAGAACGTTGCGACTTGAATTTCCAATGAAGGATGGGGCATTAAGGGCACCTCCAAAAATTCGGTTAGGTGTGTGAGCGAATCTTTTGATTCTGGACTGCGTCGGGAAAAAGTCAGCTTAGCTTCAACTTAAGGCTGATTCTCCTTCCTTGCCAGGATGCAAAAACCTTCTGTTTTCCGCTCAAAAGGCAATTATTACATTCACCCTCAATAATTACCCTATACATTTTCTAGGGATGTAGATATATTGCCATTTTGTGTGTCTGTACTTCATTGGACGAGATTGAGAAGGGCATTGCGAAAAAGGTTGAGGGTTCAGGAGTCTGCGTGATGTGTAGATGTGATGAAAACCAGTTGGCTGATTTCGAGAGGAATCAGAATTTCTAGCGCCTCATCATAGTGAAAACGTTGATTTCCCCCCAAAGCAGTGGTGAAAAGGGTTCGATGCTGCCTTTTGGTGCTAATTCTAGTCATTTGGCATTTGAAGAGGAATGCCTAAAGATTGGCCTATTCTGTGTCGAAATAAGGTTACTGTGAATGAGTTCTAAAGCTACTGGGTGCGACCAGGGCGAAC
>CAZBTJ010000034.1:0-43794 GCA_964494325.1 uncultured Pirellulales bacterium | reverse complement strand
TGCTGTGGGTGGTACGTCCATTCGAAAGTGGCAGCCCGGCGCCTGGGATGATAGAACCAAAACCCATCCTTATGACGACATGCTTAAGCGTCTACGCCTGGCTCGCCAAAGCGGAGTGGTTAAGGGCATTCTTTGGCATCAGGGTGAATCGGACGGCAAAATGGGGACGAATGGGACTTATGCAGAGGCCCTGACCACACTCATCGATCGTTTACGAATCGAATGCAATGACCCGAATCTTCCCATCGTGATCGGTCAGTTGGGACAGTTTGCCCAAAGACCGTGGACTGAAGGACGGATCAAGGTGGATCAGGCCCATCGTCATGTGGTCAAGCAGATTAAACATGCTGCTTTTGCGTCCTCGCAGGGTCTGAACGACCGTGGCGACTTAGTCCACTTTGATGCCCAGTCTGCCCGCTTGCTTGGAAAACGTTTTGCAGAAAAGATGATTGAAATTCAGAAAAAATAACCAAACTCAGATTGAGGAGATGTTGGTATGAAAAAAGTGTCCATTGTATGTCACCCTGTAGATTGCCTTCTGTTGGTGTTTCTATTAACGTCTGTTACACTTGCCGATGTGGTGGGTATTTTTTATGACAGCACAGTGCCCCAAGCCGATTTTGCAGCCAGTGAAATAACAGCGGCTCTCCAGGGGAAAAATCACACAGCGGAGCCAAAACCCTTGTCAGAGCTGAGCCCTGATTACCCCAATCAAAAAATTGTTTTAAGTCTGGCAACTGACACCGAAGTGAGTCCGGTGCTTAGCGCTCAAGGCGGCGCCACACTATCCGGTCTGGGCGAGCAGGCCTACGCATTGAGAACCACGGCCAAGGGTGCGCGAAGCTACTGGGTGCTGGGAGGTGACTTCAATGGACTCATGTACGGCGGTTTGCAGTTGGCCGAGAATGTCCGTTTCAACGGTTTGGCGGGAACCCATAATTGTCAGGAATCGCCCTACATTAAAAATCGTGGGGTAAAATACAACCTACCCCTTGATGCGCGTATCCCGACCTACGTGGGCTACGCCTATAAGCCCCTTTCCAAGGCATTTGGTGGTGATGCAGCGAAAAAGGCGATTCCTGCAGTTTGGGATATGAGCTACTGGGAAGACTGGTTCGACGAAATGGCCCGTGCTCGCTTTAATGTGATTTCAATTTGGAACTCTCACCCCTTTCCGGCCCTGTTGGATATGGCCGAATCGATCCAGGATGTACAGGGCTTTGATGGGTATGCCAGAAAAATGAGCGCCGCTGAAAAAGTGGCTTTCTGGCAGAAGGTCATGGCCTATGCCAAGGGCCGGGGCTTTCAGATCTACTTTATTACCTGGAACATCTATACCTATGGGGCCGAAGGCAAGGGTGGCATCACCAATGATGCGCATAACGAGGCCACGAAACGCTACTTCCGCAAGGCCGTGCGCAAGATGTTTGAAACCTATCCCGATCTGGACGGCCTGGGTGTTACTGCCGGAGAAAACATGAATGGCCTCTCAGCAGATGTCGAGGGACAGTGGATGTGGGAAGGCTATGGCCAGGGCATACTTGATTACGCCAAGCTCCACTCTGAACGGGACATCACGTTTATCCATCGCTGGCACTACGCCAATATCTCTCAAGTTATGGGCCACTTTGAGCCTTTGTTAGCTCTGCCCAATGTGCGTTTGGATATGTCGTACAAGTATTCTGCCGCCCATATGTATTCTGCTCCGGCGCCAAGATTGATCTACACCAAGGATGGTGATGTACCCGCAGATTTGGCCAGGACTCACAAGAAAGCCTGGTTGGAAGTCCGGCAAGATGACTTTTATTATTTGCATTGGGGCCATCCTCAATTTGCCCGGGACTACATTTATGCCTTTCCGGACAAGGATAAATACGTCCAGGGATTCTTCTATGGGTCAGACGGCTGGACTGCTACACGCGATTTCTACAGTAAGGCTGATGTGCACAAGAATGTACTGGACATAAAGAGGTTGTGGTACACGCAAATGCTGTGGGGACGCTTGTCTTACAATCCCCAAACATCGGATCAGGTCTTTATTAATGAAATGGCTTATCGATACCCCAACCTCTCTGCCTCAAATCTCTTTAAGGCCTGGAGTGATGCGTCACGCGGCTTACCCCTGGCTGCAGAACTCATTCAGGGAAGCCTTTGCTTTGACTTTCACTGGTGGCCGGAGCTATGCCAGAGTGGCAAGGGCTTTCTCCGGATCGAGGACTTCATGAAGGCCAAACCATCCGTCGGTTCAGATATTTGCAGCATTTCCGATAGCGCCGCGGGGAATTGTCCGAATGGACGCACCTCGGACATAATCGCTGATACGGTCCAGAGGGCTGGGGAAGCTGCCCTGGAAAAGATGGCCGAGATTTCAGCCGACGGGAATCCCGAACTGGAGGTTAATATCAAAAGTATTTATGCTCAGGCTTATCTGAGCCTTTATTATGCTGAAAAGATCAGGGCAGCGACGGCCAAGACTGCCAATAGAAATGAGGATGCAAAAATCGCCTTGGGCAAGGCCGATGGTTTTTGGAAGAAATATGTAGACATCATGGATGGGATGTTCATCGGCGCAGACATGCTGAGAACCAGAGATTTCAAAAATTGGCATGGTCACGATGCGGCTGTCACAAAGGAGTATACTGATTTGGGCGGAGACTAGAATCAAGGGCTCGTGGCGAGCTAGGAGCGTGTCGGAGAATCGATCTGGCTTCGAGTGGCCCTTCTAATTTCTGGACTGCGTCCGGCTGCATCGCCTATACAACCAACATAGGCTGCTTCGCCGTCCTTGCCAGAAATCATAATGACTCACTCTCGGGCCTAACGACGAATTCTCCGACAAGCTCCTAGTAAGAAAACAAAGATTATAGGTGGTAGGCGATAATTATGAATAGAAGAGACTTTATTACATCAAGCGGTATGGCAGTGGCAGGCGTTTCAACTGGATTACTATCCCGTGCAGCATCTGCTTCCTTTCCGGCGAAAAAAGAGTCCTTGCTAAAGGTGAAGCGAAATGGGCGGTTGATTTCGTTAGACTGCCCTCTATCTGACAAAGTCTCTACCGTGGAAGTACGGATTCTCAGCAATGCCAATCACACTATCTTCGAATACGACGATATATCACCTCATGCCCCCAACGTGGATAACGAACAAACCAGAGGGGTTTGGATGACCTCCTATGATAAGAGTACCGAGGCCAGAATACGATCCAGTCGGGAACAACGTTTCCCCGTGGTGGACCTTGCGCTGAAACAGGGCATGGAAGCCGTCCTCGTAATGAACGTGAATGAGCCGGGGGAATACAGTTTTAATAATTATGGAACCAAGCCGGTCACCCAAGAGATACGGTTCCCTGACGAGCAAGTTGAGCATTGGGGTAATAGCTTAAAATTGAACCCCAAAACCAATTCAATTCAAACGTTTTATATCGCGGCAAAAATCAAACCTGTTGATTCGAGTGTCAGTTTCGAATTTAACACCCTGCGGGACGATTGGGTTGGAACGGTATCCGTACACGATGCTAAGACCAAAGAACTTATTGCAAGTACGGCTGTTTCATGGCATGTTAAATTGCCTCAAATCTCCACAGGCAGTGGTGTCAGCCGAGAACGAATGATCGAATCGTTTTCGTGGGCAACGAAGTATCTTCTTGAGTGCCAGAACACCAATCCAGATAGCCAAACTTATGGAGGAGAGTTCCTGCTCTATGACCTTTCTGCTAAAACACGATTGCGTTCTGCGTGGTCTTGGGCCTGGGGGCCTTCCGCAAAAATGCTGCTAAACGCCTCAAGGATTAAAGGCGTGGATGCTGGGTTGAGCAGCAACCAGCTTTTGAGAAGATCTGTTGACCTGGGTTATGCAAGCTTAAGGCAGCAAATCCTGGATCCCTCACATCTCGCCTATGGTGTGCTCCGCACGAGTAACACCGTTGCAAGTACCGTTGACACCTTGTTTCTAGTGGGATGGGGATGGATGCCTCTGTACAAAGCCACCCAGGATTATCGCTTCTTGGCAGCCGGCAAAAAGGTGGCCGACGCGGCCAAACGGCTCATCGATCAGTACGAGGATGTTATGATCCCCCAGTCTTTGAATCTCAGGAGAAAGACCTGGGCCACTATGATGAGCTTCGAGAGCTCGATGGGATTGCCAGGCCTTGCGGCGCTCTATATGGTTACCGGAGCAGAAACCTATCGAGAGACGATGATCAGGCTTGCTGACCTCCTTATAAAAGCCTTTGAACGGGAAGACGGGCTTTGGCGTGTATTCTTCCAGGAGAAGACGCATCAGGCGAGTCCCGTCAATTACTGGACAAAAGCTTTGGGATATTGCGTCGATGGCCTGATTGAAGCACACAAAGCAGCCCCTGATCGCGGCTACCTGCAAAAGGCCATACGGATTGCAGAGCATGTTTTGAAAGCCCAGGCACCCGATGGATCGTGGACCGTACGTTTTGACAGATCTGCAGAGTATGTTGGGGTTTGCGATAAATCAACAGCCCTATGGGCAGGTTTATTCATAAGGTTATATAAAATGACCGGCGAAAAGACCTACCTCTCCGCCGGAACCCAAGCGATCCAGTGGTGCATGGACCACCAATACTTTGGCAATGATCCAGTTGCCAGGGGAGCACTGGTTGCGCGTAACTGGGCATCAGGGATCACCTTCCGACATTGGTGGGATGTCGTCGTCACCTATAGCGTAGCGTTTTTTGGGGACGCACTTGCTGAAGCACTCAGCTTGGATGAATGGAGGGAGTAATCAATGACGATAAGAATGATACGACATCGAATAAGTGTTGGGATGTTTCTGATTGTATTAGGGGTGGGTGTCACCTGTTGTATTGGAGCTTACGCAGAGTCTGGACCTGTTCTAGGTACGCTCAAACTCGAGCACCCTCGCTTGATGCTCAAAGAGGATGCCTTGCAAGACCTGAAGAAAAAGGTCGAAAGCGATGATACCCTCCGACGTTTTGTGGGCGAGATGATCACCCAGGCTAATGAGCGTCTGGACGATCGAATGCTCATTTATAAAAAACGTCCGCGCAACCTCCTCTCGGTTAGCAGAGCCTGTCTTGGACGTGTCTACGACCTGGGGATCGCCTGGCGCTGGACAGGGGAAGCAAAGTACGCCGAAAAAATCAAAGAGACCCTCCTGACCGTGTCTGTCTTTCCCGATTGGAATCCCAGTCATTTCCTTGATGCGGCCGAGATGTCCCACGCTGTGGGAATCGGCTACGACTGGATCTACCATTATCTAGATGACGAGACTCGCACATGCATACGCACGGCACTGGTTGAGATGGGGCTAAAGCCCGGTATTGAGCGTTACAAAAGTGAATATCATCATTTTACCTATGCCTATAACTGGAATCAGGTCTGCAACGGTGGCCTCCTGATCGGCGCCCTCGCCGTGGCAGAGTCAGAGCCCGGGATCGCAGAGTTTGTCGTGGCCAATGCCCTGAAGCACCTGCCGACTGCGCTGGGTTCCTATACGCCCGATGGTGTCTGGGCCGAGGGAATCAGTTACTGGAACTACGCCACCAACTACACCGCCTTTGCCCTGACCGCGCTGACGACTGCATTGGGCTCGGACTTTGGCCTTTCGGAATCGTCAGGCCTGGCCCAAACCGGTTATGTCCCTTTATACTCTGCAGGCCCGACGGGGCTCTATTTCAGCTATGCTGACGCGGGAGACTTCAAGAAACGCCGGTCAGCAGCCTGCATGTTCTGGCTTGCCAAGACCTTTGGGAATCATCGCTTTTCGGATGCCGAGCATGCGCTCGTACGCGCTGGTAAGATTGATCCCTTTCACATTATCTGGTATGTTCCCCCCTCGGGCAAAACCTCCGTGGCGCGTGACCTTGATCGCCTCCTGCGTGGTCAGGTTGAGACGGCTCTGTTCCGTAGCGATTGGGATGATCCCAAAGCGCTCTTCGTGGGTGTTAAGGCCGGATACAACCAGGCACATCATGGGCATCTGGATCTGGGAAACTTCGAGATGGATGCCCTGGGAGTTCGCTGGGCGCGGGACCTTGGGGCGGACAGCTACAGCCTGCCTGAATACTGGCACTATCAGCAGGGCGGTACACGCTGGACGTACTACCGCCTGAATTCCTTCAGTCATAATGTCCTGGTGCTTGGCGGCGAAAACCAAAATGCCAACGCCACTGCGAAAATGACACGATTCGAGTCGAGCAAGACCTTTCCCTTTGCCGAGGTTGATCTGACCGAGGCCTACGACGTGTACGCCAAACGCGTTTTGCGAGGTGTCGCGCTGGTTGGGAATCGCCGTGCCGTACTCGTGCAGGACGAGTTCGAGCTCGTCAAACCCTGCGAGGTTCTCTGGGGTATGACAACCGATGCTGCAATTGTTCTTGAGAAGCCTGGAATCGCGCATTTGCGTTTGAAAGGTCAGGAACTCTCTGCCCGAGTTCTCTCCCCGGCCGGAGCCGAGTTTACTGTTGAGTCTGCTGAACAGGCCCCTCCGCAGAAGACCAATAAGGGCGTCAGCCGCCTCCTTGTCCGGCTCCCCAACGCTGAGGGTAGCACAAGAATTACGGTCCTGCTTGCACCCGAATGGCAAGACGGTGTTTCACTCAGAGAGATACTTGTCAAACCTTTGAAAGCATGGTAGAAAACCGGTACAACATACGAAAAGGTATCTATATGAAAAAAGACATCTGCTACTTACTTCTGCTGGCCGGACTTTTCTGCTTGCCGTTGTATGCAAAAACAACGATGAATATGTCCGCATTGCCAGAATTACGAGAGGTAAGCTTTGTCCATCCCGGATTATTGCACAATCAGGCCGAACTTGACTTCATTAAACGAAAAGTCCAGGCTGAAGAAGAACCCTGGTTGGGTGGATGGAAAAAGCTATTAGAGGCAGATGTGGCAAATACGAATTGGCAATTTGGAGCCACAGCAGATGTTGTGCGGGGGGGATATAACAGGCCGGATATTGGGGCCAGTGATTTAGAAAAGGACGCTTCAGCTGCGTATGCTCAGTCCATCCAATGGGTGGTGACAGGGGAGACTCGCCATGCCCTAAAGGCAATTGCTATACTCAATGACTGGGCGTCTACGTTAAAATCTATTAGAGGGCATGACGCCAAACTCTTTGAAGCGATAGGCAAGAGTCAACCTGAGGGTTGGCATATTCAACACACGTCCTGGGGCACCCTTTTGTATGCAGGCCTGGACGTGTCCGCGGAGACCACGGTGAATGTCTCCACTTTGGCCCAATTGCGCGAGGCTGTGCAAAAAAGCGACCGAACGATTGTTTTGAAGCGGGGGTGCTATACGCTCACTGACCTGCCAGATGGCTCCAGAAATATACCCTGTTCGGGCTCCAATAATACAATTGATTTGTCTGGGGTCTACGTCAATGTCCCTGTCGGTGCCACTAGAAGAAGCTACATTACTATTTCTGGCAACAACAATACCTTCAAAGGCGGTACCTTTGAAGATATCTATAAGAGTGGCCTTAAAGAGGTGACGGATTTCAGCAGTTATAATCAGAACCGGGCTACTTTGGCCAAGGGTCTGAGGGGTAGCGCTGTTTTGGGGATTACCGGAGACAACAATAGGGTGGTTGGCACAAAGCTAACGGTAAGGGGTTCCTTTCCTTATGGGTATGGAAGTATATATGGCATTGGTTCGGACAATGTGTACGGTTTAGATAAACGCTGCGCAATAGTGATCAAAGGCAAAAGCAACACCATAGACGGCTGTGAAATTCAGCAAAGAGCTTTTGGGCATGGCATCTATATGCAAAAGCCTGCCAATAAAACGGTGATTAAAAATTGCCTCGTAGAGGGGCGCATGCGTCCAAGCAAGGATTTATATCTGGAAACAGCCCCCAAGGACTTGCCAGCCAGATCCAAGTACAGATTGCCTCGTAGGGGAAACAAGCCCATTCCCAAGGACGTTATGTTGCCTCTTTCAGAGGATGGCATCAGGGTGTACACCGGTGGCGGGAGTGTGACAGTGGAGAATTGCACTGTCAAAAAAATGAGAGGCGGTATAAGGGTATATTTGGCGAGTCATGCCACGGTTTCCAACTCTACGGCGATTGATTGTGGTAACACGAATTTTAATTTGCCCGGTGGAGGGAAGATCACAGGGTCAGTCGGAAATTTCGCCTACGCCCCTTTAAGTGATTTTAGATTATCGAAGTCAAAACAGGATATAGAATTGACGATACTTCCATCGCCCCATGCGGTAGGCTCCCATCATATCGCTGACATTTTGGGAAGCAATCACAACATTATTTTTCACCGGGACGAAGGCCCCATTGACACGGACCTTCGTCTCATTGTAGTGAAAGATGATAATTCTACCATCAGAAACGAAACAGAATACCCCATTATTCTTGAATCGTCAGCCAGTGGAAATACTGTTGTCAGTTTCGGAAAAGTCACTGATAATGGAACAAACAATAGGGTTTCACATATAGATCAAATAGATTGAGAACTTGCAAGAAACTACAGCCAACAAATCGTGGCTGTAAGATTCACCTAAGATTGTGAACGGTTGCCAATATGAAGTGAATATTGAATTGCTGGCTATTATCGAAGTGATCAAGGTCATGAGCCCATACTAAGGAGATGTTATGAAAACGAACCGACGAGACTTTCTTATGTCAGCTGCATTGGCCGGCAGTGCTTTAGCTCTGGTATCGGGCTGTGCAGCCCAAGGTGCAAGGCCCGCCAAGACGAATTATGCGACACTTGATAGGGTGCTCCAGCAACCGGTTCTGAAACGCGGACTATTTTCCTCTCCGGTGATGATCGAATCTGTGGAGCTGCTACGAGATCGGGACAACTTCATTTGTCGGGTACGTTCACAGGATGGGGCAGAGGGACTATCGATTGGTCACCCGTTTATTGCCAGGCATAGTTATCCCATATTTGTGAATCGGTTGGCACCGTTTTTTGTGGGGAAGGATGCCCGCGATCTGGATCAGCTGATCTACATGCTGCAAATGGTGTCTGTGTGTCCGGCTGCGGCCAAGTACCACGAGTTCAAGATGTTTCAGACTGCGGATGCCAATGGCACGATGATTCCCGTGGAAAGTAAGGCCGAGAAATTTGAAAGCATCAATGGCGTGATCAAGGTTCCCTTTGGATCGGGTCTCGGTGTGAGAATTGACCCGGACTACATCAAAACCCATACCCGTTTCATGGGATGAAGCCAATGATCGCTCATAACAATCTGATGGCTGACGCATATTGCGACAGTCCAGAATACTGGTATAATCGAAAAAACGGGTGTTAATCCATATTAGAGAAAGATTCAAGTAGGTGATACCTATTTATGGCATTGCATGACACATCAAAACTGGTCGATTTTAAACCAAAAAACACTTATTTTGTGGGCGTTGATTCGGACGGTTGCGTGTTTGACAATATGGGCATCAAACAAGAGGAGTGCTTTTGCCCTCTGATGATTGGCTACTTTGGTTTGCAGCCTGTGGCCCGGGCTGCACGGCAATGTAAGATTTTTGCTGACCTGTACAGCAAGACACGTGGGGCCAACAGGCACATCACCATTGCCCGGATCTTGGAGGAACTGCTGCCGTCCCATCCCATGGTAAAGGAACGGGCCTTTAGGGTGCCTGATTTCTCGCACTACTGTACCTGGGTCAAGGATCCCAATAGCCTGCTCAGTATGCAGGGATTACGTGATGCCGTAGAAGCGGCCACCTGCGACGAGGCCAAGCGTCAGTTGGAGCAGGCCCTGGCCTGGAGTCTACGTGTGGATGAGATGGTTCGTGAGATTGTCAGGAACATCCCGCCCATTCCCGGTGTTGCTGAGTCGTTGGGACGCTTTGCGGGTAAGGCCGACATGATGGTCTGTTCCAGCACGCCCCTGGAGGCCTTGGAACGTGAGTGGGGAGAACACGGCCTGGATCAATACGTGCAGTTGATCGCCAGTCAGGAATTGGGTACCAAGGCAGAGCATCTGGATCTGGCCACGCGAGGAAAGTATGAAACAGATCATGTATTGATGATCGGTGATGCACCAGGAGACGGCAAAGCCGCAGAAATGTCTGGGGCACTGTTTTACCCGATCATACCGGGTCACGAAGTGGAGAGTTGGGCGCGTTTGCATGACGAAGCCATTGAGAAATTCTTGAGTCAGACCTACGCAGGTCCGTACCAGCAGCGTCTTTTGAAAGAGTTTGATGACAGTTTGCCCAGTCATCCTTCCTGGTGATATCATCACTCCCAGAAAAGGAAATAAAATATCCTGTGGATTATAAGGGTTAGTCAAAAATGAAAAACAAAACCATGCCATTTAGCTTACTGGTGATGTCCGTTCTGTATTTGAGTTCCTGTGCCCAGACCGGGGACATTATCACGTCGGATGAAACGCCGCGTGCCGGCGCGAGCCCTCTGGTCGTCGGACATGGCGTGGGCCTTTTCAAGGTCGGACCGGTTTTGGCCCAGGACCACTTCGAGAATCTCGATAACTGGGTGGTCCAGATCCAGACGCGTACGGGGTTCTCGCCCGCGCACGTTGAATCGCGAGACCACTCCATGGATTGCCTGTTGCCGGGGCGCGGATGCACTGTGTGGTTCAAGCAGAAACTCCAGACACGTGTCGCCATTACCTATGACGTGCTTTGCCCCACACCAAAGTCTGCCATCAAGGGCGTGGAACCACGCGACATCAACAACTTCTGGATGGCCACTGATCCTCTGGGTCTCGATCAGGAGCTGTTTGATTCTACTCGGTACACGGGGAAGTTCGGTTCGTATGATAAAATGCAGGGCTATTATGCCAGCACCGGTGGCGGGGGCGCAGAACGTGCCAATCTGACCACTCGCATGCGGCGTTATCCCCGCGAAGTAGACGGCAAGCCGGCCGAGCACCTGGCGCTCAATCACAGGGATGGCCAGCCAGGCTATCTGATTACGCCGGACGAGGTGATGAGCGTGCAACTGGTGGCCTATGACGACGTGGTTCAGTACATCGTTGATGGCAAACTGATTTACCAGATCGCGTGCGGCGACCGGATTCATGTGGAGGGGCGTGACAGTCAAGGCAAGCCTACACAGCAGGAAGCCATCTACGATCTGGATCGCTTTGGGGTTTACAAAGAAGGCTACTTCGGCTTTCGCATGGTAGGCACCCACCATATTTACACAAATTTCAGGGTCTACGTCCTGGAGCCGGTTGCACTCGTTAAGGGCCGGTGAAACCGTCTTGGCTTGATGTCAATCCGAACAAAAGCCTCGACACCGTTTCCTGAATAGGACTTTTGGTTGTGCTGTAGTGTGATGCGATTGGTGTCTGTGCACGATTATGGATTCTGTCGTAATCATTCGGATCAAGTGGGTTTTATATCCATAAAAAACTGGAAGTATACCCTGTATCAACATATGTTGGACGCAAGGAAAGTATAAAAGGCTTTACCATTGAGATGGGGGTCCCTGGCGTGGCCAAGCCGATGCGATTCTGATTATTCGAAATTTGGAGGCAAAAGAGAAATGAAAACGGAGTGTGCCATGAAAGCAAGCAGGTTTGTTTTGTTAGCCTTATCTACTTTGCTGTGTTCATGTCAAAATAAAGCACAGGAGCGGTCACTAGTCCCGAAACAAGCGAACGAATATGTATGGGTGTACAAACCTTCAGGGGACACCTTTTTGGGACCGGACACCAAACACTTGAAGGAGGGTCAGTGGTATGATGAGTGGGTGGCCAATGATCATACCTTTGTGAAGGATGCAGAGGGCAAGTGGCATATATTTGGTATTACGCATCCCCTGGTAGAAACAGATCCTCTAAGCGAAGGTATTCACGAAGGAGAAAATGCATCCTTTCATGCCGTCTCATCTGCCACCAACTTCAAGGAGACATTGAAAGAACATCACTATTTGGATCTGCCCAAAGTGCTTCCTCCCAAAGAGCGTCCCGGAGAGGTTCTGGCTAACCATGCGCCTTATATCGTCACAAAGGATGGCTTGTATCACATGATTTATGGGCACAGTCCCATTCGTTTGGCTGTATCTTCAGATTTGTCCAAATGGGAACCAAAGGGAAATCTGTTCTCGGATCCCGATGGAGCACGTGACCCAAGCTTGTTGTTACATAACGGAACCTATCACATTGTTTACTGTTCGGTTAAATGTGTCCGTTTGAGAAAATCCACGGACCTAATTCACTGGAGTGAACCAGAGACAATCTTTACAGCCGAAACCTTCGACCCGGAATCGCCTACTTTGATTTACCACAATGGATCTTTTTACCTGTTCGTATGTTCCTGGGATGGGGTCTGGGATGGCAAGGAGATTCAAGGTGCTTATCAACACAAAACCTATGTTTTGAACTCCGAAGACCCCTTAGATTTCGGAACTGATACCGAAAAACAGGTTACAACGTTGAAGTCCCATGCCCCGGAAATCTTCCAGGACGAGGAGGGCCAGTGGTATATCTCCAGTGTTGAGTGGCCCTATAGAGGCGTCAGTGTGGATAAGCTTGAATGGATCAATCAGTAAGCAAGAGTTCGGGCATTCAAACGCGTGCACATTAAGAGGGGGAAATCTATGACACATGGCAACCCAATGATCATACCTTTATACAAGATGCGGATGGACGCTGGCATTGTATCGGAATCACCCGCCCAGATGATGTGTTGGAAGATGAAACACATGAGGCGGGAGGACTTAAATTTCATGCCTTGGCTCGTGTGGGAACCCTTGAACAGGCTTTTCTTCCAGAAACCTGGATGGATAAGACGAAAATAGGTTTTGGCGGGGCACCTTATGTTATAAAAATCCAAGACACCTATCACTTGATCAATTCTGCGTATGAACATCTAACACCCACGGATTTCAATAACAGAGAACCGATCGCTCAACTCAAGGGACATGCGTCTGAAATCATTAAGGACGAAAAAGGGAATTATTTCATCTCCAGTGCTGACTATCCGCCACGGGGAATAAATCTTGATAGATTAGAATGGAAGTAAGGTCATTGCCAAATGAAACTGCATAAAATATTACTTGCTGGGCTACTGGTTGTTGTTTCTTGTCGTTTTGCTTTTGCTGAACTCGACAGGGATAAGATTTTGAAGCAATTGAATCTAGATCCAGGAGGGAAGACGGAAGTCATTAAAAACTTTCCCGATAGTTTTCCTGAGGTGCTTACGGCACGTGGAGAGCCGATTGTCTATACTCGGGCCAATTCGAAAAACTTTGAATACATTGGCATGCCCATTGGCGGAATCGGGGCAGGACATCTCTATCTCGGTGGAGATGGGCAGCTCTGGTTTTGGGATATATTTGGGCTAAACTACAAAACCGGACAACTCAAAGGTGAGGAAGCTTACCAGTTTCCTTATGTACGCAGCAAGCCCAATTATAAGGGTGCCTTTCTGCCGGAGCAGGGATTTTCAATTAGTGTCAAATCGGGTGATGGGTGGATCACTAAAAAGCTGAACCGTGACGGCATCAAGGATATCGAGTTTCTGGGTCAATATCCCATCGGAGAGGTGTTCTATCGCGACTCCGACCTGCCGGTGGGAGTGCAGTTGGAAGCATTCTCTCCCTTTGTTCCCCTGGAATTGGATCGCTCAATTCTGCCCGCGACCATTCTGAATTTTACCGTGAAGAACACCTCTAACGAGAAGGCCGAGGTCAAACTCTCGGGCTGGCTTGAAAACTGTGTGCTTGCCCGGACTGGTGATGTGAAAGATCTCGTACTATCTGGCAAACGAAAAAATCAAGTGGTTTCACTTTCGGAAGGTGGGCTTAGAATTCACTATTGGGCTGAGCTGAATGAGGATGAAGAGACGATTAGCAAACTGACCCATCATGGCACCATGTCTCTCGCACTGCTTGGCACTGGGGTGACCACCGATGAGAAGCAAGCGGAACAAGACGTGATGAGCGAGGCGCCGCTGATTGGAAGACTGGATAAGTCATTCACACTCAAACCGGGCCAGAAGAAACAGGCTTCCTTCATCCTTACTTGGCATTTCCCTGTCACCAAAGCGGTTTGGATGGAAGAAGCATGGGGAGATTATAAACGATTTTCTACTGAATATTACGCAAAGGTATTCGAGAATGCGGCTGCGGTTTCAGATTATATCATTGGAAATCAGAAATCCCTCACCTCTGATACACGTCTATGGCGTGATACCTGGTATGACTCTACGCTGCCCTACTGGTTTCTTGATCGGACCTTCCTGAATACTTCTATTCTGGCCAGCACCACGTCTCACCTGATCGATGATCGATTGTTTTACGGAACAGAGGGTGGCAACCAGGGGCTCGGCAACTGTAATCATGTCTATGGCTACGTTCATGCTATGGGCCGATTATTCCCTGACTTGGAAAAAAGTCTGCGAGAGCAGGTTGACTTCCTTCCTGTGGAGGACGGTGGGGCACTCGAGAAAGATGGCAAGATCAGGTTCCGGTGGGTTGTTGGCAGTATTGCCGTGGATGGCCAGGCTGGTTGTGTTCTGCGGGCTTATCTCTGTCACCAGATGTCCCAAGACGATGCGTTTTTGAAACGCATCTACCCGAATATGAAAAAAGCCATGCAGGGCTTGACCGAGTTCAGTGATCCTGATCATGATGGCATTCTAACTGGCCCTCAGCATAACACGCTGGACGGCACCTGGTATGGTAAGGTCACCTGGCTCAGTTTGCACTACACGACTGCATTGAGAGCGATGGCCGAGATGGCCGATGAGTTGGGTGATCACGCGTACGCAACATTCTGCCGAAAGACGGCAGATAGGGGGCGTAAATACATCGAGGATCATCTCTTCAACGGAGAATACTTCATCCACGAAGCCGATCCCGAGCATCCAGACTCTCCCGGTACCTACACTGGGCTTGAATATAGCCAGTTATTCGGTCAGAGCTGGGCCTATCAAGTCGGACTGGGTGAAGTGATCGATCCTGCAAAAGCCAAAACTGCACTCGAGTCCATGTGGCGGTACAACTTCACAACCGATGTGGGGCCTTTCCGCGAAGTTCACAAACCCGGGCGATGGTATGCAATGCCCGGCGAAGGTGGGATCATTGCTTGTACCTGGCCGCGGGGCGGTTCAGAGGTGCTGACGCTTGGAAACCAACGATATGCGGCCTACAACAACGAGTGCCAGAACGGCTATGAATATGCAGCGACCTCGCTGATGATGTGGCACGACATGCCGTATCATTCACTGGCACATATCTGGACCATGCATAATGATCGCTACCATGGTTCCAAACGCAATCCCTGGTGCGAAGTTGAATGGGGGGTACATTACTCCCGTTCCATGGCCAGTTATGGACACTTCATTGCGGCCTGTGGATTTGAATACCATGGTCCCAAAGGGTACATGGCCTTTGCTCCCAAGATTACGCCGGAAAACTTTAGATCCGCTTTTACCGCCGCTGAAGGCTGGGGAACATTTGAACAGAAACGCAGCGGAAGAACACAACGGAATTCTATTTCAGTGAAACACGGACAGCTTGCACTTCAGACGTTGGCTTTTGAAATCCTCCAAGGCCGAACAATCAAGGCAATCGACTTGAAGCTTGGGGATAAAACGAATCGCCAGTTTTTGTTTGAACAAACAGGGAGTCGAGTCAACATCACACTTTCAGAGCGGATCCTGTTGAAGGCTCCTCAAACACTTTCAATCATACTGAATTACTGACCTCGCAATCTATGTGGAATAGCAGGGGACAATAGGTATGAAGAGTACACTCGCAAGCTTACATTGGGCTGCAATAGCAGCCATATTAATATAAAGGCAAAGTCTAGTGAAACGTGAAATTATGGTGATCAAGAGGAAATTAGTGTCAGTGTTGAGTGTTCCAACCGAGGCGTCGGCGAGGATAAACCTGAATGGGTAATGAAGCCGACAACGAGCCAAGGGCCATTCCCATACCGCGTGACAGAAGCCACCCAAAACCGGGAACTGAGTGCTGCCATGGGGCGAAGTTTCGAACAGTATAGCGGTATCCATCCTGCCGAAAATGAGTTGTACACGCAGTTTAAATACACCCGGCATGAACTGGAAGTGTTCTTTGATCAGGGTTTGAATAGACAGCAAAAGGAACGCATTGCGAAGGAAACAGAAAAGTTAAAGGGCAAATAGACTGTTACCATGAAACCATCTGTAAAAAGCAGGATAGCAAGAGTTTGAAGAATAGAATATTGGTATTGGTGGCGCTTGCGTTGACAGCGACGGTATGATTGCGGCAGGCGGCCATCTGTTTATGTCCTCGGTCGACAGCAAGGTGGTTTGTCTCGGCAATGAAGATATGAATTCAAAATCAGGTAGAAGATGAAGACGATGAGTGTGCCAAACAAAACGAAAACACTGAATTTAGTAAATTAATGAAAGGTTGCGACATGCCTATTCGACAGAAACTCTTTTTCAGTGCCGCCTTGCTGGCGGGCTTCGTCGTTGGAGGTTCCACGGCGAAAGAACCTGTTGATTACGTGAACCCGATGATTGGGACGCATGATTCCAGGCCCATGCAATTTCCCGGGGCGGCCATGCCGTTTGGCATGGTGAAACTTAGCCCTGATAACCGTGATTCGGGGTGGAAGGCAGGCCATGACTATAAAATTAAAAATGTTGCGGGTTTCAATTTCATCCATGATTACCAAATAACAGGCTTTTACGTGATGCCTGTATGCGGAAAATTTGCAGCAGAACCTGGTTCTGAGAAGGACCCTGATTCTGGGTATCGCTCCCGCATCTCCAATGATACAGAGCAGGCTTCTCCCGGCTATTATTCGGTCATGCTGGATGATTACGGGATTAAAGCCGAAGTTTCAGCGACAACCCGTGTTGGTATACAGCGTTACACATTCCCGGAAAGCGATGAAGCCGCCATTCTCTTTGACCTGGATATTCCCTATGAGAGTAAGGCGAATGTTGTGGATGCAAAAGTTGCCAAGGTCAGTAGTACCGAGATTGAAGGGTATGTGAAGTTTTTTCAGCGCCGAATAATGGGACAGACAATCTGGTTGAAGAACGACTACATCCTTCATTTTGTCACCCGTTTTGACAAGCCCTTTCAATCAATGGGAGGATGGAACAGTGAGGGTGTTAAGGAAGACATAGGAGAGGTCCGCGGCAAAGGGGATGTTGGTTGTTTTCTTCGTTATAAAACCCGAAAAGGGGATCGGGTCAATGTTCAGACTGCTATTTCCATGGTGAGCATCGATCAGGCTCGCCTGAACCTTGATACTGAAACCCGGAAAATCGGCTTTAACTTTGATGCTTATGCAAATAACGCCAGGAAGATCTGGAATGATCTTCTCGGTAGAATAGTCGTAGAAGGCGACAACGAAGTGAACAAGGCAAAATTCTATACCAATTTATACCGTACATACTGTGCCCGCACCGTCTGGAGTGATGTCAATGGCAAGTGGATGGACATGAATGAGGAGGTGGCACAGAGTCAGGATGGCGGTCCCGTCTATGGATGTGATTCATTCTGGGGAATGCGATGGAACCTTAACGGTATGTGGTCGTTGGTCAATCCCTCCCTTATGAATACATGGGTCAATTCGTTGTTGGAGATCTTCAAACGGGGCGGATGGTTACCAAAAGGTCCGACGGCCGGTGAATACACTGCTATCATGACCTCATCACCTGCCGTATCCCTAATCACAGCGGCCTATCAGCACGGAATAAGGGATTATGATGTTGAACTGGCATACGAGGCTATCTCAAAGATAATGAAAGAACAGGGGCGGGTTCATAAAAGCGGCGGTTACGTTGGTAACAGGTGGTTGAAGCAGTACATGGATCACGGTTACGTACCCTACGAAGTAGGTCCGGCCTCGGCCACAATGGAACTGGCCTTCCAAGACTGGTGTGTCGCACAGATGGCAAAGGACCTAGGCAAAGAAGAAGAGTACGAGTACTTTCAGAAACGCTCTTTGAACTATCGCAACCAGCTTGACCGTGAAACGAAATACGCCAGGGAAAGAAGCGCAGCTGGAAGCTGGTTGTCTCCCTTCAAACCGTTTTCAGGACATGGCTTTATTGAGGGCAATCCGTGGCAATACACGTTCTATGCTCCGCACGATATACAGAGCGTCATAAATTTCCTGGGAAAAGAGTAGGTCCTCAAGCGGCTGAACGGGGGATTTGAAAGTTCTCGACCATCAAAGTTCAATGCGACCGGTGATCAGGCTGCCAAATTTCCGATAAACCACGGCAACCAGCCTAATATGCAGGCGGCTTACCTGTTCAACTATGCGGGTGCGCCCTGGCACACACAGCGTTGGGTCAGAGAGATTCTTAATATCTACTATGGAGCAACACCGCTCCACGGGTGGCCCGGTGATGAAGACCAGGGACAGATGGGAGCATGGTTTGTCATGAGTGCCCTGGGACTGTTCCAGATGCAGGGAGGGTGTGCCATTAACCCGGTCTATGACTTGGGCAGTCCGTTATTTGAAAAGGTGACTCTCAAGCTGGAGAATGGTAAGCTTGTTGAGATTGTTGCAGAGAACAATAGTGCCAAGAATGTCTATATTCAATCCGCCACACTCGATGGCAGACCACTTGATCAATGTTGGATATATTGTGCTGATATACAGAATGGCGGAAAATTGGAATTCGTGATGGGGCCGGAGCCAAATAAGACCTGGGGAACCAGAGTGTTACCTCCCTCTATATCAAAGCCCGGTGAGAAGTTTGTCGCTGACACGGATTTTGTCATCAGCATAGATGGATTAAGCAATAAGGCGAAGAAGAAATTCAGTGATCCCGTTACCGTCCGCATCAGTTCAAGCATAAGGAACGGTGTCGTCAAGTACACTGTGAACGGAACTCGGCCAGACTTCAACTCTAAAGAATATACCGGCCCCTTTGAACTGGATAAGACCACAACAGTACATTCCCGGGTATTTAATAAAGCAGGGGAGTGCATCTCCCCTCTCCGTAGTGCAAAGCTTGAAAAAGTTGATTATGAAAAGAACCTGACAACCGGACAGAGGGTTTCAGCATCCTCTGATCAGGGAGAGCTTAAGGCTGAACATGCCGTGGATGGATATGTCGATATCGCCAAATTCTGGAGCGCGGCCCCCTCTCCCCAATGGTGGCAGGTAGAGTTGGAAGAGGTCCGGAAAATCAGAGAGATGCACTTGTTTACCTACTGGGGTGGGGGGAGGATTTATCAATACAAAATCGATGTTTCTTTAGATGGAAAAAACTGGACAACAGTGGTAGATGCTTCAGGCCATAAGATTGAAGCAACACAGAGTGGTTACAGCCATGAAATCGATCCAGTAAACACTCGATATATTCGTGTGAATATGCTGAAAAACAGTGCTAATCCCGGTGTTCATATTGTCGAATTCAGGGTTTATTAGTAATGGAACCGTTTGTTCTCTCTCCTCTTCGAGGAGAGGATTAGGGTGAGGGGCAATAAACGCCACTGTTATTCTTCGGTTCTTGAAAAACAGAAAAGGGAGGTAAAATGAAACACAGGATTACAATACTATTAGCAGCGGTTTTGTTGACGACTTTGAGCTTGGCAACCCACGCTGAGGTGGAGCAGGCGAATCGAAATAAACCGAACATCATCGTCATCTATTCGGACGATCTTGGGTTAGCAGACATTGGCAAATGCCCGCATGGGAACGATGCACAGATTCCCACTCCGAATTGCAACCGTCTCATCGAAAGTGGGGCGATGTTCACTGACGCGCACTCAGCATCCGCCGTTTGTACCCCTTCCCGCTATTCACTGCTCACTGGACGATACAGCTGGAGAACATGGCTAAAAAGCTGGGTCGTTCAGGAGCATATGCCGCTTTTGATCGAACAGGACCGTTATACGTTCGGTAAAATGCTGCAAGATTTCGGCTATCGGACAGGCGTTGTGGGTAAGTGGCACCTGGGATGGGGGGACAAGATCGGTGAATACAAGAGAGGTAAATTGAGCCCAGGACCATTGGAGTGCGGCTTCGACTCCTCATTTGTTGTGCCATTCAGCCATAATTCTACTCTGCCGATGCGAGTTTTCGTCAGGGACCGACAGATTGTTGGAATCAACCCAGGCGAGGACATCAATGATAAAAATGTGCTTAAACGCGCCGTTCGTAGCCTGGAGGACACTGCATCAGAATTGAGTAAAGCCGCAGTCCATTTCATCAAGCAAAACAAAGACAGGCCATTTTTTCTTTACTACCCGACCACCAACGTCCATTTTCCTGTCACACCGCACAAGCGATTCATTGGAAAAAGCAAACGTGGAAAATACGGTGATTTTGTTGTGGAATTTGACTGGGCTGTTGGGGAAATTATAAAAACTCTTGATGAGCTTGGTCTCACCGAGAATACGATATTGATGGTGACCAGCGACAATGGCTCGATCGCCTTGGCATCTAATCCGTACTATCGAGGGAAGAAGTGCAGCATTTACGAGGGAGGTCATAGAATACCTCTTATTGTGTCCTGGCCGGCAGGTATCAAGCAAAACCTGGTTATTGATGAGCTGATGTGCCAGACGGATCTAATGCCAACAGTTGCAGACATTCTCGGAGTCACTCTTCCGGAAGGTGCGGCCGAAGACGGTGTGAGTATCCTCCCCTTGCTTAAAGGGGAGAAAATGACAGCTTCGCGCAAGCCTGTTATTCATCATGATCTGATCGGGAGGTTCGCTATACGGTCCGGCAAATGGAAATTGATCGAGGGTACAGGTGAATTCTCCGGTCTTGACTGGCCAGGGATGGCCCAATCGGGAGAGGGTAAGCCCGTGAAACTGGAGAACGGGCAATTTGAAGAGGTTGATTTCGGTCTGGATGTCAGCTCGTTGGTTGCTGCTGGAGCAAAGTGGGAGCTTTATGACCTGGAAAACGACCCTTGTGAGACAAACAATCTCTGGGAGAAGTACCCAAAGGTCGTGAAAGCACTCATGGAACTTCTGAACAACGCACGGAAAAAACTCCCCCTACACTAGTGCAGTGTCCCACCTATTCTGTCGGGTTCTTTCTTGTGGCAGCGGGCCATTTGCGGCGTCAGAAATCCTCGAACAGCAGTTGGTTCTAGTTTTGAGGAACCAGGTGAACGATTATAAAGCGGGACGTGTGTGGACTTCATGCGTGAACCAGTTTTCCGGCAGGGGCTCGGCACTGACCAAGCGGATTTGCAGGGTGTAGTGGTTATTTCGCGGACCACTGAAAGCAAAGACGCTGCAAGCAATCTGCTGTGGTTCGTTCGTTAGGGGATCCACCCAGAGTTCGATCTGACGCGGTGTCTTACCGCGACCAATACGTTCGGCGATATAGTAATGAACGTGTGTCTGTCCGTCTTCGAGGCTTCCCTCGATAGGACCGGAAAGGTCGTAATGCTCTCGGATTTGGTGGAGGGTGTCACGGAGATTGAGGAACAAGAGCGAAGTGATTTGGTCGGGAAATTCGGATTCCAGGACGTTAGGATCATGACCGATCTTCGCGGTGCCCCATGGTGATACCTGCCAACTTTCTTTACCATTAAAACCCTTGGTGATTTTACCGCCACGAGGACCGCGACAGCTCAATACATATTTACTATCTCGTACGTATAAAGTGGCGTCATCCAAACGTCGGTTGCTTAAGCCACGCCGCGGCGGTTTAAAGGAAGGCCGTTGGCTGGAGCGTCGTCTGCCCCTTCGCCCGGAACGCGCTGGTTCGTTTGTATCGGAGCTGATGTTGATCTGATAGGTTTTATCACCTATATCAAAGGCCGCTAATACAGAACCAAAATCCGCTTGTACATGCTGGGGAGAACTAAGTACAAATATGAATGCTATAATGATGATGGCTGCAAGCCCTGTTGAAAGCCCAGCTGACCAGCGGAAGGACGGGATATGTTGTGACGCTTCTAATTGTTGGCAAGCTTTGTTGATACGTTGTCTGGTAGTTTCGGCATTGTCCTGGTAATACCCCTTTAGCATTGCATCAACCAGCAGGCTGTCAGCGATACGTTCAACATCCTTGTTTGGTGTTGGTTGGGGAGGAATGTGTGAATCGCCATAATTTTTCATGGGCTCGTCTCCGCATGCAAAGGAGGAAAGAGCTTCTTTACATGCAAACAGTCCGCCAACAAAGCACGTGCCCTTTGCAGCCGCTTCTTCACCGCTTCGCGTGAGGAATTAACGGCCGTTGCGATATCCTCTGTTTTGCATTCCTCTTGATAAAACAGTTGAATGCACTGTTGTAAAGTAGGTGGGAGACGATCGATACACCCTTCCAAAGCCGCGATTTTGTCCTTCCAGGTATCGCCGGGTTGCTGGCAGATGTGACTCAAACGCTCATCCAATACCTGGAGTACCGTTTCTTCGCAATAGAGAGGCCGTTTTTTTAGGCTACGGAAATGAGCCAGGATTAGCTTGTGAGCAATACCACGCAACCATTGGGCCAAGGGCCGTTGGGGATCGTAATCCTCAAAACGGCGCCAAGCTACCAGCATGGTCTCCTGAAAGAGATCATCCACGGTCGCTTGATCGCGAATCGTGGCCCGTAGATAGGCCAGCAACATATCCGCATGCTCTTTTACTAGGGCAGTAAACAGGTTTTTATCGCGTTTATTTGTCATTCTATGGCTCCATACCTCTTAATTGTTATTTCGACGCAATTTGGGGACAACGAAATGATTTTTTTTTGAGAAAACTAAAAAAAATCCCAGATTCTGTCGGCTCTGGGATACTTGGGATTGGGTTTGCCTCTCCGGATGTGGATTTTATGAGTTCACGAGTTTTGGAAAATCCCATAAGTTTTTTGTCCCCAAGCCATGCCCCACTGACAATCTATATTAAACGCTACGAAGATGCTGTCATAGGATAGAAAAATAAAAGGACGTCTAGGGGTTTGGTTTGAAACCCACAGCTACTCTACTTTAAGATTTGGAGGTTTTGTATGACACTTAAACACTTGGTAATTGTTTTCCTTATTACATTCACGTCTCAGATAGTTTTGGCTACTCAAGAAAATTTCTATGATCAAGACAAACTACGAATATTTGAGCTAACCTTTGAGCAAGGAGATTGGTGGGAACAACTGGAGGCTAATTATAGCTTAAAAACCAACCTTTCTGCTACCTTGACCTTTGAAGGACAGGTGTTTGAGGGTGTTGGTGTACGGTTCCGTGGAAACACCTCCTACCTGATGATTCCTGACTCGCAAAAAAAATCCTTCAACATTGAGGTCGATGAAACCGATCCGAATTCGAGTCTGATGGGATACAAGACCTTTAATTTAATCAATGCCAATTCTGATCCCACGTTTATGCGTGAGGTTTTATACTCTAATACTTGTCGAGAACAAATACCCTCCGCCCGAGCTAATTTTGTGAAACTCATTATTAACGGTGAGAACTGGGGACTCTACGCTAATGTTCAACAACTTAACGGAGACTTCATTGACGAATGGTTTCCTAGTGATGAGGGTGCCCGCTGGCATGCCATCGGAGGGCTAGCCCCAAGGACAACTGACACCACTACCGGTATTGAAGAGGACGGGCTCAACAGTGAAACAAACATACGCGGGGGCTCAGCTTTAACCTGGCAAGGTAGTGATCCCAATGTCTATGCAAACTTTTATGAGCTAAAAAAGTCCAAACTGGAAGATCCCTGGTCCCACTTAATCGATACCTGCGATGTGCTAAACAATACTCCACTTGAGCAATTGCCCGAGGTATTAGACACGGTGCTGGATGTAGATCAGGCCTTGTGGCTGTGTGCCTTTGAGATTATCTTCCATGATGACGATGGGCATGTTTATAAGAAGGGGTTAGATTACGGTTTGTACTACGAGCCGGAATCCGGGCGCATGCACCTATTGCAATATGACGGCAACAGCTGTATGCGTATGAAGATGAACCAAAATTGGCCTCTATTCTATCGGGCAGATTCCAAAATCGTTCCTATCATGAACCGCCTAATGCAGATTCCCTCTTACAGGCAACGATATCTGGCACATGCTCGCATGATTGTCGATGTTTACCTAACAAAGGAGCATCTATATCCTATCATTAAAGACTATCGTTTACTCATTGGAGCGGAAGTGCGGGCAGATGAGAAGAAACTATATTCTACGGATGAATTTTTCAGTGGCATAAACACTCTAAAAGAATTCATCACCGCACGCCGTAATTACATTCTGGCTGACAGTGAAGTCAATCAGCCGGTTCCCATCATTGATGCAGTGCAGCAAGAAACCATCCAGGATGAAAACAACCAACAGCTACTTATTGTGGCCTCGCTCGACGCCTCAGTACCAGTCCAACGCGTGCAACTCTATCTGGCAGACACGCAGACCGGCCCCTTTACCCGAGCTCTCATGTTGGATGACGGACAAGGACCTGACGAGCACGCCGGCGACCTGATCTACAGTGTCTATACGCCCAGCTATGGCCCCGGTACGGTGTTGAGGTATTACGTGGAAGCCCAGGCCGATGATGCGGTCGGCACGCTAGTCTTTGATCCGCCCGGCGCAGAACATCACGTCTACACCCATGGTATCACCTACCCGGACACGAACAGCCCCTCTATCGTCATTAATGAGCTTATGCCCAGCAATACCACCTGGATCGCAGATCCCCAGGGCGACTACGATGACTGGATTGAACTGCTCAACATCTCTGACACGGCAGTGAATCTAGGGGGTATGTATCTCAGTGACAACCCGGAAAAACCATTGAAGTGGCAAGTTCCAACCACAATCCTCCAACCCGGTGAATTTGCCCTGGTCTGGGCAGATGAAGATGGCTCAGATGGCGAACTACACGCCAACTTCAAGCTCTCATCCAAAGGCGAGAGCGTGTGGCTCTATGACACAGATGCAAACGGGAACGTACTTCTCGACACTATCAGCTATGATCAAATGGACACAGATACCAGCATAGGACGTGCACCGGATGGCGGGAACGCGATTCAGGTCTTTGTGCAACCCACCCCACTTGCTAGTAACACATCAAATCGATGAAGTGATGACACTCAAGAGAGGCCTAATGATATGCGAAGAGTTACACTTAGCTTTGTTGTTTGCCTATTCGTGTCCTGTTTAACTGTGGAAACAGCGAATGCAAAATCACCGAACATTATTCTAATTTTGGCGGACGATCAGGGGTGGAGTCAGGTAAGCCATAAGTCGCATCCGGACATGCCCGAATCAAAATCGGATTACCTAGAGACACCCCATATGAGTCGCATTGCCGATGAAGGCATGCTTTTTACGCGTGGGTATTCTCCTGCTCCCTTGTGTACACCTACGAGAAGGAGCATTCTTTGTGGAGCATCAACAGCAAGAAGCGGAACCGAAATGTCCAGCACTTATGTTCCAGCAGACCACATGACTTTACCCAGGGCATTAAAGCAGGCTAATAACAACTATGTGACTGCTCACTTTGGGAAATGGGGTAATTTGATGAAGTCAACGCCCGAAGAGTGTGGGTATGATGTGAGTGATGGCCAGACGGGAAATAAAACTGGTGGTATAAAGAATAAGACCGTGCCTTTCCATGTTGTGGATGATCCCAAAAGGACGAACTCCGTAACCGATAAAGCGATTGGCTTCATCAAACAACAGACTGGCGCAGAAAAGCCTTTCTACGCACAAATCAGTTATTATGCGGTGCATCTAAGAGTTGAGCTGGAGAAGACGTCCCTTGAAAAATATCAATCGAAAGGGTATCCCGACAGAGCGTATACTCAAGGATTTGCCGGTATGCTTGGGGAGCTGGACACGGCTATCGGCCGCATTCTTGATACGCTCGATCAGCTCGATATCTGCGATGATACCTACGTTGTATACATGTCTGACAATGGCGCTCGGGAAGAATACCCGGGAGGAAATACGAACAACCTGTCACCCAACCATCCTTTAAAGGGAGGGAAGCACTCATTGGATGAAGGGGGTATTCGTGTGCCGTTTTATGTTCGCGGTCCCGGCATCAATGCCCATTCTGTCAGTCACGTCCCTGTTTCTGGTTATGATCTCCTGCCGACATTCTATGAGTTGGCGGGTGGAAACGACCCGTTGCCTGATGAAGTGGATGGTGGAAGCTTTGTAGAACTTCTTCAAAATCAATTGACCAAGGTGGGTGTGAATCGGGGTATCGACGGGCTGGTTTTTCACCGTCCTAAAATGTTGAGTTCTGTGTTGCTTCAAGATGAATACAAACTCTTTCTTAAATGGAATGGAAATGGCAGCATCTCGGATGTCGCCTTATACAATACACTGAAGGATCCTTCTGAGAAGAATGACATAGGTTCCAGCCATGAAGAAAAGGTGAAGGAATTGCAGCAGTTGTTACTCTCTTATTTGAAGTCGGTGAAAGCTGAGGAAGCCCGCACCGTTAGTAAGAGGAAGTCGCGTTCAAACAAGAGAACGATGAGTCGCCGGAGAAGATAAAAGAACTGAGTCGCCCAATAAACACATCGAAGTAACCATACAGGTCTGGAGGTTGGCATTATGTCAACTACACGCATCAATATGAACAACAATGAGTTAACCAATGTACGTTGGGAAATTGCTAGAATGTCCGTCGCTGTCTTCCTCCTCATCCTGTCTGAAGTGGCGGCGAAAACCGTGGACGAGGTACATTCGGACATGAATCCTACGAAGGCTCCGTTCTCTGAAACCGTGACCTGCGGACTGTTATTCCTAAACGGAGAGTTCATTTCGGCACCATACCGCATTGAGGTCACAGGTGAGCATGAGTCTGTGATGCTCAACGATGTCGTGATCTCATCGAATGCCTTGACAATGACAGAACGTAGATCCGGTGCCGTTCGTAGATTTGGTGGTAAGGGACGAGGTGGGAATCAAACATGGCGGGGTGGAAGCACGCTGGCACGACGACGTGGGGGCCTATCGACAACATTCAGCGCAGTGCGGAAAATTTTATCGACTCTACAGCACGAAGGCATTATCATTCTGTTTGAAAACCAGCCAATGCGTCGATTCTTGCTCGGTTCGGAGATCTTTGATTTTTGTATGGCGTTACTTGCTGATGACCCGACCGAAGAGCAGATAGAACGCTTCCTTACACTCTGGGAATCTGCGGATGGTCAGCAATGGAGAGACTGGCTTCTTCATTTCTCTCCGGACCTGGAGCTTCGGAGATTAATGCAGGCGAGGATTGATAAGATCGAAGAGGAGGAGGCTTCCAACGAAAGACGAACCGCAGCGACAGCACGACTTGAGACGCTTGCCTTCCCTTTGACACTTTGCGGTATGCTACTCGGCGTTATCGCGTTTGGTCACATGATGAAGTGGATGAGTCGAGGCATAAGCTCTGACGCCGATACACCTGAATCACAGCGTCACGTCGTGACTGCATTGTGGCTGATGATGGGAATGTCCATTATCGACCTCGTCTGGACAATTCTCGCTGGGCAGGCGGGTATTATAGAAGAGCTCAATCCCGTGGCCGCACGATTTATCAATTCGCCAGTGCAACTGACCTTTTTTAAGCTAGTTGTGACGTCTGCCGGTCTGGGAGTTTTGTTTGTGTGGCGACACCGACACCAGATTCAACAGGCTGCTTGGTGGATGTGCCTCGTGTGTGTGCTGCTAACGTTTCGCTGGGTTATTTTCGACTCGCTGATGTCGTGACCTCGTCGAATGCTGCCTGCGCAACCTATTCTCAAGCCAGGCCAATTTTTTTGATACCCCCGCAAAATAATGTCCCCAAACAGGCCTAATTACCCAATTAATAGTAACTATACGACGCATTGTTACGCTTGTCGTTTTCCAGAAATGGACATGAAAATGAACCGAATCATCTGTAGAAAGACTACACGCAGTACGATGGAAACTAGTGGAAATAACATTCTATCAATACTTATGTTGGCTACGTGGAACCACCACCGCCAAAGACCTCTCCGTAACGGGGCGTATTTTTTCCTGGAAGCGATCCCATATCTGTTATTGGTGGCGTTCCTCTGGACTTCTGTTTCGCATGCGGCGGAGCCGAAGAAACCGGGCGCTGTAACCGGCGCGACAAGAAAGACTAAGGGCCGTCGTTGGCAGGCTGGGAGGAATTCGTCGGTGGAGCTGAACGTCACTTCGTCGGTTTCCGCGCAACCCAATCCGTTTACCTCGTCGGTTGACGCCGCTTTTCATACTTTTGTCGATACCCCGTTGCTGAAGCAATACATTGAACTCGGTATCCGCCCCTCGAGAACCTGCCCTGACAGTGTGTTCGTTCGGCGTGTTTTTCTGGATCTCACAGGGTCCATCCCGACGGCAAGTCAGGTGCGAAGTTTTGTTGAGGAGCGTTCATCGGGGAAACGGACTCGGCTCATTGACGACCTGCTCGAAAGCGACGGTTTTAACGATTATTTCGCCATGCTCTGGTGTGACCGTTTACGTGTAAAATCCGAGTTCCCGATTAACCTGTGGCCGAATGCGGTTCAGGCCTATCACCGGTGGATCCTCACGGCCGTTCGTGACAACAAGCCGTACGACCAGTTTGTGCGCGAAATCCTTACCTCCAATGGAAGTAATTTCCGGGTACCGCCGGTTAATTTTTTTCGTGCCGTGCAAAACAATGACCCGGAGTCGCTGGCACAGGCCACTGCGTTGACGTTTATGGGGTGTCGGAGTGATACTTGGCTCTCCGAAACGCAGACGCAGATGGCTGAGTTCTTTTCTGATATCCGCTATCAAAAAACAGGCGAGTGGAAAGAGGAAATTGTTTATGTTGACCTGTTTAGCATGTCGACTGATCGCCGTCCGAAACTGCTTACGTTACCTGATGGGACATCGGAGAATGTGCTGCTTCACATGGATGCCCGTTCGGTCTTTGTCGACTGGTTGATTCACCGCGACAATCCATGGTTTGCTCGTAATGCCGTTAATCGCATCTGGCACCAACTCTTCGGTGCAGGGATCATTCAGGAACCGGACGACATCCGCTCGGATAATCCTCCTGTCAACGAAGAGCTTTTGGCCTTGCTGGAGAAGGAGTTCGTTGAGTCGGGATATGACTTGCGGCACATCTACCGAGTCATCCTCAGCTCCGCCACTTATCAACGTTCCAGTATTCCAGAAACCGACACACCGGAAGCCGAAGGGCTCTTTGCTCATTATCCCCTGCGGCGTTTGGATGCAGAAACACTGATTGATGCACTGTGCAGCATCACCGGAACAACAGAGCAATACTGGAGTATGATCCCAGAGCCCTTCAGTTTCATGCCAGTTGAAAATGGATCTGTCACACTCGCCGATGGAAGTATCACCAGCCCCTTCCTGGAAAAGTTTGGGCGGCCTCCCCGTGACACGGGCCTCGCATCGGAACGGAATAATGAAATATCAGCCTCACAAATGCTGCACCTGCTCAATTCCAGCCACATTCGGGAAAAGCTGGAGAGTCTTGCATTCGATACAAGATCTTTCCGACAGGGGGGACCGCGCGAAGAACGGCGCAGACGCGACACAACCAACAGGCAGTCTGGCCACAGTGTTGATGATCTTTACTACGGTATCCTGTCGCGTCCGCCGACCGATGAAGAGCTCGCTGCGATCCGTGACTATTCGCAGAGCGCAGAAGCCAAGGGACAGGAGGTCATCATCGATATTGCATGGGCGTTAATCAACAGTCCTGAATTCCTTTATAAACATTGAGAGAGATCATTATGCCGATCACACGTAGACAATTCCTTCAGGCCGGTGCGGGCATCGCAGCTCTCCCCCTACTGGCAAATGCCAAAGTGGCTCCTGATGCTTCCGCCAAAGCGGTCATCCAACTCTGGATTTGGGGCGGCCCGTCACACCTCGATACGTTCGATCCCAAGCCGGATGCAGGCTATGACTATTGCGGGCCCTACACCAAACCCATCGCTACCAACGTAGATGGGATTCGCATTTGTCAGGCCCTGCCGAAACTGGCAGAGCAGGCCGACAAATATTCCATCATCCGCAGCATGACCCATGGCATCAATGGCCATGAAGGCGCGTCGTATTGTGTGCAGACTGGTCGCATGCCAGGCGGACGTCTGGTGTATCCCTCAGTCGGGTCCGTCGTTTCGCTCAAGCATGGCTATGACGCGGGTTACAATGGGCTCATCCCACCTTACGTCGTGCTCACCAAGCCGCAGGGTCGTTTCTCGGAAGCCGGTTTCTTGGGTTCCCGATATAAGCCATTTGCGACTGGCGGAGATCCCGCCCAGACTCCCTTTGCGGTGGAGGGTATCGTTGCGAAAGGTATCTCGGCTAGGCGCCAGGTTGAGCGGCGCGAACTGCTCAAAAGGCTGAACCTGTTCGGACGTTCAATGCCTGGCAATGTTCATCTGGAATCCTATTATGAATCGAAAGACAAAGCCTATGATCTTATTCTCGGAGACAGCGCCAAGCTCTTCGACCTCTCACAGGAGAGCGAAGAGCTGCGCGAACGCTACGGCAAAAACACCTTTGGTCAGGCCTGCTTGGCGGCCCGGCGGATGGTGGAAGCGGGCGTCAAATACGTAACAATCAATTCCATGGGATGGGACACGCACAAGAAACACTTCGAGGAGATGCGCCGCCGACTCCCGATGATGGATGCAGGATTCTCCACCCTGCTCGACGACCTTTCCGATCGTGGCCTGCTCGAGAGCACCCTTGTCTGGTGGGGTGGCGAGTTCGGACGGACACCGAAAATTTCATGGGGGGCCCCGTGGAACGGTGGCCGCGGGCATCATGGAGCTGCGTTTTCCATGGTGCTTGCCGGAGGTGGATTCAAAGGCGGCCGGGTGGTCGGAGCAACCGATGCCAAAGGGTGGGAAGTGGCAGACCGTCCGGTATATCCGTGTGATTTGCTGGGAAGCATTTACGAACGGATGGGAATCGATCCGGAAGATATGCTCCCCAATGCGAACGATCCCGTCAGTATTGTTCCTGCCAAAACCGATGGCTACCCCTCCGGCGGCCGCCTAAAGGAACTGATTTGAAAACACGCCACACAATACACTGAGGAAACAGAAACGGAGAATGCAATGAAACTGAATAAAAATAAACAACGCCGGCTTCACTATAGTCTGTGTATTCCATGGTTCATTCTATTTCTTTGCTCGGCCACCTCTGCCCAGCGACTCCAGAACCAGTACAAGGATCCGCATATCAGCTATATCTATCCCGCTGGAGCTCAGCGTGGAACCACCACCACCATCACCGTGGGTGGCCAATATCTGGAAAAGGCGGACCGCATCTATGTTTCTGGTGAAGGCGTGCGCGCTAAGGTCGTCGGATATGACCGTCCGCTCAGCATCGGGGAAGTGGTTCGGAAGCGTAACCGGCTCCAGAAAAAGGGAGAAGAGTTGGGGATCACAGATGGGGGGCGACTCAGGGGGAAAGATTTGCGGTCTATGCTCAGGAAAACTGAAGTCACAGGAATCTCGGATAAAGATATCAACAAAATGGGCGAACATGGCCAGATGCGGCGTAAAGAAAAGATCCAGGAGCACCCCCAAGTGGCTGAGAAAGTTCTGGTAGAAATCGATATACTGCCCGGCGCCAAACTCGGACGCCGCGAACTGCGTCTTTTTCGCGATGGCCGCATCTCTGCTCCCCTCCCTTTCTATATTGGTGACTATCCCGAACACCGCGAAGCCGATGGCGAGCAGATTGGACATTCTTTGCCCATTGTCGTGAATGGGCAGATTATGCCCTCTGATAAAGACCGCTATTCCTTCAAAGCTTCCCGAGGAGATCATCTGGTCGTGGTCTGCCATGCGCGGGAACTGATACCACACCTCGCCGATGCCGTACCGGGGTGGTTTCAGGCCATCATAACCTTGTACGATGCCGACGGACGTGAACGGGCGTATGCCGACGACTATCGCTCCAATCCTGACCCTGCCCTCTACTACGAAATCCCCGCTGATGGAACCTACACGCTGGAGATCAGAGATGCCCTCTATCGCGGGCGCCAGGATTTTGTCTATCGAATCACCCTTGGAGAAATTCCATTCATCACCTCGATCTTTCCCTTGGGCGGGAAAAGAGGAGAAGACACCACTGTTGAATTGGAAGGGAAAAATCTACCGAAGACCAAAATGACCCAAGGGAACCAATCTCGGATTGAAACTCTTGAAGGAATACCACTCGCCTTTCCCGTTCCCTTTGCCCACAGCGCTTTGTCTGAACTCATGGAGTCCGAGGTGAACAACTCTGCACCCCAGGCCATGTCGGTCCAGCTGGGCTGTGTCATCAATGGCAGGATTGGAGCTCCGGGCGATCGGGATGTGTTTGCAGTGCAACTCGAAAAGGGAGTTGAGGTTCTGGCTGAAGTGACGGCCCGTCGGCTCAACTCTCCGCTCGACTCCGTCTTGATGATAACCGATGAAACTGGCAAACAACTTGCCTACAACAATGACTACGAAGACCGGTCTCTCGGACGAATGACTCATCATGCGGATGCTCGTATTATTTTTACCGCTCCGCAAAGCGGCCGATATGTCATTCATCTGGGGGACATCCAGAATGGCGGAGGATCAGATTATGTCTATCGTTTGCGTTTGGATCGCCCCATGCCGGACTATGCACTGCGCGTCGTTCCCTCCAAACTTAACGGAGTACCCGGCGCCAGCGTACCGTTCATTGTTTATGCCTTGCGTAAAGATGGCTTCGCTGGGCCCATCTCACTGACACTGAGAAATAAACTTAACGGGCTTAGACTCGATGGTGCACGGATTCCCGCCGGACAGGATCTGGTTGAAATGACACTCACATTGCCCACGAAACCGCTCCGTGTTCCAGAACCACTGCGTCTCCAAGGTCGCGCGGTCATCAATGGTAAACCTGTCGTTCGTCCTGCCATTCCCGCCGAAGACATGATGCAAGCCTTCATCTACCACCACCTCGTGCCAGTAGATGAGATATTGGTTTCCAACATTGAAACCGGCATCCCGCGTACGCAGTCCACTTGGAAAGGCAACCTGCTGACATTGGAACCGGGAAAGTCAACCACCATTACCTTCGACGCCCAGACCTATGTTGATCGTTTCCAACTCAGTCTCAAGGTGGAAACACGAAACCTTCCAGAAGGCGTGAAAATGGAAGAAGCAGCTGCCGAAAACGGAATCATAAAAATCACCCTCACTACCGATCCGGCAGCCAACAAAGGACTCGAAGGCAACTTGCTCTTCGACCTGTTTATCGAACGTGAAAAACCATCTAACAACCAACGGCAAGGAGGAAGAAAACGTACCTTCCTTCCCGCCGGCACGTTACCCGCTGTTCCGTTCAGAATCAGATGATTTTCCAGAGAAGGTGAGTGTCTCTTGTTAAGTCAGGGATTCTTTGAACAGCACGGGTACCGGATACCACTCCACGTGCAACAGGCCCAGGTTCACCGTGGTGGTCCTGGGCCTGTTTTTCTCCTTGTTTTTCCCGAAGTAGGGCTTATGATCATCACATGGCTGTAAAATCAAACTTCCCATTATTCACGCCGTTATGCGTGGCCATGCGTGAAGTAATGAAGATACAACTCAATGAGCGAATACAAGGATTTTTCGATGTCATCACACAAAAGCTATTGCAGTAGGAAGGTTAATTTAATACGAAGCCCAATTCATGTCGGCTTGGCGGCGATTCGGACGATTCTAGCATCGGTACCGGTGTGGTCTGCCGAAGACGATGCACAGCGCATGCATACGGCTCAGGACTCCGAGAAGGTCTCCTTGGACTCAGCAGAAACAAACAGCCATAAAGGATAAATGTATGAAGAGAGTATTTGCAGTGTCAGTCATCTTGTGGTTTATGCTGTTGTCGGTCTCGATGGCGTTGGCCGAGGCAAAGCCGAAGAAAAAGAAACCGGTCAGCTACGAGTCGCCGGTTCCGAGGTTTACCTTTGCGGAGACCCTTGCAGAGCAGGAGAAACAACTGACGCAGAATCCATTGTTGGAACGTTTCCGCGTGTCACGGGCGAAAATTTTGAAAGATCCCCATCACCCCATCTACCACTTCACCAGCCCGGAAAACAGGCTTAATGATCCGGACGGTCTCTGTTTCTGGCAGGGGCAGTGGCACATGTTCTATCAGGGGTACCGGATCAAGTGGACCGAACTGCCCACTGTCGTTTCCATTGATTCGTCACGCTCGACTCTTGCGGGAGATGTGATGTGTCGTCCGCCTGAAACCGCTCAGGTAGAGATGGGGCCGGACGAACCTCTAAAACTACATGTCTTTATCGACCGCAGCATAGTCGAGGTATTCATCAATGGGCGTCAATGTGTGACCGCACGTGTCTATCCTGACCGCAGCGACAGCATCGGTGTTTCCCTGCGTGCTCAGGGTAAGGACGCCAAGTTAAGGTCACTGGATGCCTGGCAGATGAAGAGCATTTATGATTAGAAGATAAGAATTCAAAAATGGCAAGTAGGCCGAAGTCTGTTGCTGCCGCGAACCCTGTGTAAATGAGTTTGGAGAATGGCTAATGAGCAGAAAGTTTAGCACTTTGTTTTTGGCGGTCATATCAGCACAAATCAGTATGGCGCACATAACGGTTTGGGAATCTCCCAAAGCAGGTAAGCCGATCCAGAGTTCTCAATGGGCCGTAAACGATTTGGTTTATCAGGTAAAGTCAAAGATTAGTGATCCCTGGAGTCAGCAGGCCTATGCGGTAGTCACTGGTCGAGAGGATGCTCAGAAGATTCCGCTGTTTTACAACGGTAACCACGAATGGGTGCTTCGGTATTCAAGTGCAAAGGTTGGCAGTAAGTCCTTTGTGTTGGAGTCGGAGATCAAGGGACTTAATGGCAAAAAGGGGACATTCGTTATTGCCGAAAACAAGAAGCAGGATCGTCATGGAGGGATCGTATTAAGCAAAGAAAACCCGCGGCACCTGTTTTACGAAGATGGCTCGCACTATTTCAATCTGGCCTTTGAATGCGACTGGTTGTTTGCTCTGGATTATGGTCAAAGAGAAATCTCCAAAACCAAACACTTGCTGTCGCTTCTGAATCGCAATGGGGTCAACCAGATTGTGATGAATGTTTACTCCTATGATGTTTCATGGGCCAAGGATAAACGATTGTTAGAGCATCCTGAGCATGAGTATGGTGGCCTTGAAGATATCTTCCCATTCCTGGGCTCTAATGCCAACCCTGACTACAGTTCGCTCAACGTTGATTTCTTCAAGCACTTCGATAAGGTTATTGCTGAAATGCATGATCAGGAAATTGTCAGTCACCTGATGATCTATGTGTGGAACAAGCTAGTGGCTTGGCCTGATATGGAGTCGGCCGCCGACAATATGTATTACGATTATGTTGTCAAGCGATACCAGGCCTTTCCGAATATCATTTGGGATGTGTCGAAAGAGGCCTTGCACAAGACAAGGGCTACCAAAGAATATATCTCTGAGCGTATCGAGCGTACGCGTGAGCTTGATTCGTATAGCCGGTTGGTTTCAGTACATGATTATGGTTTCTGCAGGAATCAATCAGATCAGGTAGATTTCATCTCAATGCAAAATTGGCGTCACACCCTGTATCAGCACATGATGGATGCTCGCAAGGAATTTCCCAATAAACCTATTTTCAACATTGAGCACGGGGGGTACGAAGAATCACCTTACGTAGTGTTCCCGGGCGCTTATGTGGATGCCGAGGTTTGCTTGAGGAGAAACTACATGTGTCTCTTTGCCGGGGGGTACACCACGTATTATTGGCAAGGCGCATCGTGGAATGTGCTAATTCATAATCCTTTTGAACAACCCGATGAGTTTATAAAGCCACACTTCGAATACTTCAAGCATATGCGAACACTTTTTGACTCTGTTCATTTTGAGAATTTTAAGCCCATGGCCAATTATAATTCCAGTGGTTATAACTTAACGAATGAAACAGAGGGTGTCGTCCTGATGTATGCCCCCAAAGAAAACCACTGGATTGGAGTCGCCAATCCGGTTAAGCAAAAATTCAGTACCAAGAATGCGACGGAGCAATGGTTTAACACGCTTACAGGGGAATTAACCGAAGAAAAGAAAGTCCGGACGAAAGGCTTGTCCTTTTGGGATTGGAGACCCTGGCGGGGGGAAGCGGACGCCGTGCTTATTATTCGGAATTTAGAGAAAAAAGAGGACTCAAAATGAGGGGCACATCGTCCGGGAATGGCATATATTGGTGTCACTAAAATGACAATGGCTGGAACGACGTTTTAATGAGGGAAATGAACCGATGAGAAGACATTCGTTACTTTATCCACTCAGCTCTGTACTCCTGTTCATCCCCCTCACCATGGGGGCATCGGATGCCAAACCATCGGCTATGCCTCCCTTTGTTCAAGATCAGGCGATTGACATTCGAATACAGTTTTAAAGGGCGGTGACATGGTGACTGTGGATAGCAAACCGTTTATTTTAGATTCTCAGATAAAGGAGACTATTGTGAAAAAATTAATGGCATGTTTATTGTGTTGCTTGAGTACCTATGCCATGGCACAGTCGCGTCAGCCTAGCCCTAACGATTCGCTCATCTCAACAGAAGTGCTTCCTGGTAACCAGGTGGCGTTTCGGATTTATGCGCCGGCGGCCAAGAATGTAACTCTCCGTTCTGATGATAAATGGGACAAGGTTGAGTTCAAAAAAGACAGTCGCGGTGTTTGGGAGGGTCTTTGGTCTGATGTCCAGCCTGGCGCTTATCGTTATCGTTTTGTCGTTGATGGCGTCAGTGTCTATGATCCTAAGGCTCCATTAGCCAGAGAGACAAAAGCCATTCTTATGATGACCTCAGGTGACGAATTCTTTGCCATGAAAGAAGATGTGCCACATGGAGGGATCTCACGACGCCACTATTACTCCAAGACGTTGAAACAGATGCGCAGGTTACATGTGTGGACGCCCGCAGGTTTTGAGACATCAAAAGAGCGTTTGCCTGTATTCTATTTGATCCATGGAGGGGGCGATGCAGATAATGCATGGCCTACGATAGGGTGCGCGGGCAATATACTGGATAATCTATTGGCGGAAGGCAAGATCAACCCTATGCTTGTGGTTATGCCCAATGGCCATTTTGAGACCCAAAAGATATTAGACCGAGTGTCCATTTTCAGGGATGATCTCATGACAGGCATAATCCCTTTTATCGAATCCAACTATCATGTTTATACCGATGGAGCACATAGGGCCATCATGGGCTTGTCTCTGGGGGGATTGCAGACACTTGAGACGGTCACGTCTTATTGTGATGATTTTGGCTATATCGGTGTCTTAAGTTCAGGTTGGTGGATAAGTGATACGTGGGCAAAGAGAAGAGGAACGACGGATAATAAAGAAAAACGAGCTGCGCACCTGAAGAAGATTGCTGCTGATTTCAATAGGTCTGTCAAGTTGTTGTACTTCACACAGGGTGGACCTGAGGACCATGCATATGATAACGGTATGGAAACGATGAAGTTATTTGATGCAGCCGGTATAGATTATAAATACAGTGAAAGACCCGGTGGGCATACCTGGATGGTTTGGCGTCAGGATTTAAGGGATCTGGCACCTCTGCTGTTTACAGGGACATCCCCCCATTCTTCACAGGTGTTAGATTATCTATACAGCATTTCAGGCAGAAGAATTCTTGCCGGACAACACAACAAGGAACCCAATGCCAAGCCCGCTATGTGGACGGATTATATCAAAGAGACGACGGGCAAGTATCCTGCTTTTTGGAGTGGTGACTTCTTGTTTCGACTGGATGATATCGATAATCGCTGGACCATGATCCATGAAGCAAAAAAGCAATGGGACAATGGGGCTGTCATCAACCTGATGTGGCATGCCTGTCCACCCGACCAGGGTGAGCCTTGTGGTTGGAATCCAGGTTTGCTGAATGCCCAGTTGGATGATGATCAATGGAAGGAGCTGCTTACCGACGGGACGCCCCTCAATGAACGATGGAAAAAGAGGATGGATGACATTGCCGTTTATCTTCAGTACCTGGAAGACAATGGGGTAGAAGTCCTATTCAGACCCCTCCATGAAATGAATCAGAGGAAATTCTGGTGGGGCGGCAGGCGGGGGCCTGATGGCACCGCAAAGCTATACCGCTATTTACATAATTATTTCACAAAAACAAAGGGCCTGTCCAACCTGGTTTGGGTTTGGGATATGCAGGATATGAGCAGGGATTTTGAGGAATACAATCCCGGGGACGAATATTGGGATGTGTTTGCTTTCGATGTCTATGAAAAGGGATTCGATGTTTCCTGGTACGAGTACATTCTTCCTATAGTAGGAGATAAACCCATGGCAATTGGTGAATGCTCCAAGTTGCCCAGTTCTGAGATGTTAGCCTCTCAGTCAAGATGGGTATTCTTCATGCCCTGGGCTGAGCTGGTGAAGAGAGCCAATACGACAGAAGAAATCCAACGTATCTATGACGACCCGCGCGTCATCACACGGGATGAGATGCCAGGTTGGAAAAGCGTGCGCGTATCTGGAGCGCACGCTCCGGCGGTGTCTCAGGATAATAAAAAACAGGAGATGAGCTTGGCTGGATCGCCGAGCATTGCCAGTTCGCAGGAAAAGTACACTGAGGTGAAAGATACGCTCCCCGTCAGGGGAACGCGTTACCTGATCCGGGTTCCAGACAATTGGAACGGAACGTTGATCAATGATCTGGACTATAGCAAAAACGCCGACTCACCCAGGAGTGCATATCTACTCGACCATGGTTATGCTCTATCAGGAACAGAACGACGCTCTGATCGATTTAACAATTACGATCCCGCTCACGAGGCTCATGATTTTGTTGCCATATTCGACATATTCGAGTCGATCTTCAGTAAGCCGAAGCGAATCATACAATTAGGGTGCTCTGGAGGCGGTACCGTCGCGCTAACCATGGCAGAGATTCACCCCGATCGAATCGATGGAGCCATCGCGGCGTGCGCTGCGACAAGCCCCTGGATGGCGAATACGCATCTGGACGGATTATTCGTTCTGCAAGCGCTCCTCGCTCCTGACCTGCCTATCGTGAATCTCGGTGCGCCTGGCGCTCCCGATATAACTGAACTAGGGAAAGCGTGGGAAGAAGTAATCAACAAGGCCCAGCAGACTCCCGAAGGCCGTGCCCGTATTGCACTTGCGATAACGATTGGACAATGGCCTGCCTGGGGAGGTCCAGGGAAGGCGCCGGCTTCGAAGCCTAATCCGAACGATGTACAGGCGCTGCAGGAGAGTATGTATCATAGTGTTGCCAGGCTCATCCCATCCAAAACAACATGGGGTACGACCATGCTCGAGCGTGCTGGCCGTGGACAGTTGAGATGGAACACCGGCGTAGATTATAATAAGCTATACAAAAACGGTGACGTGCTCTACATGAAGGCCGTTGAAATCCTTTATAAAGATGCCGACCTTAGTCTTGAGGATGATCTTAAAAAGATCAACGCGTTTCCGCGTATTGCAGCGGATGCCTCCGCAATAAAATACTGGAGCGCGCCGGGACGCACGCATATTGGCGAACCGAAGGTTCCACTCCTTCGCATACACACCAGCGGAGATGGTTTGGTGTATCCTAGCATGGCTCAGGGTTATGAAGAGCTGGTCGGTGAAAAAGGCCACTCAGAGCTTTTCCGAAGTGCGTATGTCGATAGGTGGGGGCACTGTAGTTTCAGCTTGGCGGAGTGGCTGGCCGCGATCGAGACGATGATGCAGCGACTAGACACGGGTGTCTGGCCCAGTACCGCCCCAGAGGCACTCAATAAGCTAGGGATGTCTTTGGATCCTACAAGTAGCGCACGCTTCTACAATTACAGGGAGGTGAAAAAGTACAACCGTACTTGGACTCCGACGGCGACAGATTACCTCGGAGGATCAAAAGAAAAACATTAACCAGCTCGACCTAGGTAGCCTTTCATGCTTGTGCTAGCAAATTATCTATTTGAATTGTTAACATGATAAATCATGGAGGAAGAAGAGGACTGTCTCTTCGACTGAAAAGCTACAATGGGAACTATATTGATATAAAGGCGACGTCTAGTGAAAAGTATAATTGTGGTGATTAAGAAATCTATCGTGTTCTTGCTGCTCTTTAGTATGGGTAACCTATTGCATGCAGATCCTCCCAGGCCGCCTGTAGGGAAACGGTGGGTGTTAAATCCAGCCTATTCTGACGAGTTTAACGGGACGACCCTGGATGACTCAAAGTGGTATGATCATCACCCCACCTGGAAAGGGCGAGAACCGGGCATCTTTTTACCCTCTCAGGTGAAGGTTCAAGATGGGTTCATGACCATTACCGGAAGAAAACTTGATGAGGAGGTTGTCATTGAGAGTCGGGGAGGGAAAAAAAGGACCTTCAACATAGCAGGTGGGGCCGTGGTGTCCAAAAAGACAACGGCTCACTATGGCTATTATGAGTGCCGTTTCAAAGCCTCAGCCACGAGCATGTCAACGACGTTTTGGTTTTCAAGCAGAAAGCAATTTCCTGGACCCAAGGGTGGTGATAAATATGGACAGGAGTGGGATGTACAGGAATGTATTGGGCGAAGCGGCGATTTTCAGGCAAGTACCCACGCTAAGTTCGAGAAAGGCATGCACTCCAATTCACACTACTGGTATACCCCTCGTCCAGGGGAAACCTACGAGAGGGACAACCGGGCTTCTCAAGTGAAGTTCGTGGACACTCCCGAATTGGCATCTGACAATTATAATACCTACGGCGGGTGGCTCATTGATTCCAAGTCGGCATCCTATTATTACAATGGCTCATTCATTGGTTCGCATGAGTTTTACACCGAATTAGATCCCACGCCCTTTGAAAATCCGATGGGTATGAACATGGTCATGGAAACCTATCCCTTTCCTTGGGTTCAATTGCCTACGGACGAAGAGTTGGCGGACGCAACAAGAAACACCTGTTACTATGATTGGGTGAGGTCGTATTTATTGGTGGATATTGACGACCCGGCGAACAGCGGTGGACTAGAAAAGGGTATCCAGCTTTATACTGAGAGGGTGGGGCTGGATAAAAAACTTACCTCAATGAAGTCAGCCAAGGTGATAAAGATTCCTTTAACTTACATGGCGAATGAAGATCGTGACATCACCATCAGCTTAATTGCCCCCAATGGAAACCTCATCGCCAGTAGGCGAATCTTGGTGCGAGCAGGTTTGGGACATATGGAATACGACTTTAAGTTGGAAACCACGCCTTCGGTGGGGAAAGGCACTATCATTCGTGCGAATCTGCACGCAATCGGTGATTCGAGCCAAAGGATTGATCAAGAGGCAATTAGTGTCAGTGTTGAGTGCCCCAACCGAGGCGTCGGGGCGGATAAACTTGAATGGGTAATAAAGCCGACAACGATCCAAGGGCCATTCCCTTACAGCGTGACAGAGGATACAAAAAACCGGGAACTGAGTGCTGCCATGCGCCGGAGTTTCGAACAGTATAGCGGCATCCATCCTGCCGAAAATGAGCTGTACACGCAGTTTAAATACACCCGGCATGAACTTGATGTGTTTTTTTTCCCAAGGTTTGAATAGACAGCAAAAGGAACGCATTGCGAAGGAAACAGAAAAGTTAAAGGGCAAATAGACTGTTACCATGAAACCATCTGTAAAAAGCAGGATAGCAATAGTATGAAGAATAGAATATTGGTATTGGTGGCGCTTGCGTTGACAGCGACGGCTACGCATGCAAAGAAACCCAACGTTATTGTCTATTATGCAGATGATATCAGTGCCCGGGAATTTCCCATGTACGGATCCTCTGTTTGGAGTGACTTGAAAGGGCATGCCACTAGTGACCCTGCCTTGCGTGCTCGGACGCCGGTTATGGATCGATTGGTAGAAGAAGGCGTGGTCGCTAAAAATGCCTGGGCGGCGACGATCTGTAATCCCAGCCGGGCCATGATGATGACTGGGCGTTATGCTCATATTCACAAATGGTGGCATAACGGGGATCGTGGTCAATACCGTAATGAAAGCGGAAGAGTCGCGACTTGGCCGCTGTATGAGAGTTCAACGATGCTGATCGGGCACATTGCCCAACAAGCCGGATACGGCACTTATTGGGCGGGTAAAACCCAGATGGCAGGCGACCTGACCCGGTTTGGATTTGACGAGGGATGTTTCACCCCTGGTAATCTGTCGGATACGGATAATCCGTATGCTGATTTCAAGCATATTGTGAAGAAGGTAAACGGGGAAAAAGTCCTGATTAACGCTGATACCGGAAAGCTCTGCACCACCTATCAGCAGCACGGCTGGTATTGGTTTCCTCATGTGCGGCTCATGAATGATCCGGCGGCATCGGAAACCTTTAGCTGGTGGCCGAACTCGGAGGCGTCCAAAGAGTTGTTCGGGATTAATACCTATGGACCGGATGTGGAGCTTGAGTTAATCTTCAACTATATGGACCGACAGCAGGCCGACGGTAAACCTTTCCTCATCTATCATACTACCCATCTAGGCCATGATGCGTTTGACTGGTTTTTGCCGGAAACGCAATCCTGCAAATGGCCGGGCACGCCTATTGTGAGGTGGGATGGAAAAGAATACATGCGCACAAAACCGCAGGTTACGGGCGATCATGGAAAGTATGATACCCATGGAACCATAACCGATCCGGGCATTCATAATCACGTAAATTACATCGATTACCAGATCTGGCTGTACGTGAATAAGCTAAAGCAGATGGGACTGGATCAGAACACTATTCTGATCATTGCGGCGGACAATGGTACCAGTGGTTATGGCAAGGGCAGTCCGGATCGTCAGAAGGGCTGCCATGTGCCCTTTCTTGTTTATGCCCCGGGGTTTGAATTTTCCAAAAACGGTATGCAGGACGTGCTCTTGAGTATCGCCGATGTCTGGCCAACGCTGGCCGAGGTCATGGAGGTTGAGGTGCCGGAAAGCTACGAGATAAATGGCGAAAGTTTCTGGGATTGGCTCACAACAGATCAGAAGCAGCACCGTGACTGGATCTATACCCACAGGGGTGAAAAGCAACTGGTTCGGGGCAACCTGGTCATGAGAGATGGGTTTGGAAAATGGTGGGATATTTCCGAAACACCTGACGATCTGATTAGCTTCCGTAGGATTACCGATTGGCAAAAAGAACCGAAGGGTTATCGCGAGGAAAGAGATCGGCTTCTGGAAGCCATAAAGCCGTTTGACCTGCATGCGACGGAGCACGATGCGCCGGGATTCAAGAAAAAATAAAACGCCGCTAATCCGCCAACGATGATGGAGAATACCCTGATGAATATTAAATACCCATCCCTTCTTTTCGCTGCATTGGTATGTATGTTGTGCATGATGCTGCCGAATGTTTCGTTTGCCTCAATTAAGTATGACCACAATCCAAATATCATTGAAGAACTCCGGGTGCGTGATGGACTCCCGAATGTGTTCAAGAAACTGGAGACCCGTCAACCCGTAAACGTCATTTATCTCGGCGGTAGTATTACCCATGCAAAAGGCTGGCGTCCCAAGACGTTTGCATGGCTCGAGTCACAGTTCCCCCATGCAAAACTCACGCATATTCCCCAGGGCAAAGGCATGGTGATTCTCGTTTCCACTGATGGATCTGTACCGGCTCCGATTGCATCTGAACAAACCGAGAAAGCCCTCTACGCCAGATTTGCCAACCTTCCGGAACTTGCGCAGGGGAATCACACAACCACTGTTACAGTTAGCAAACTGCCTGAAAATGCCACATTCTATGCGGGGCAGCTATTGCTTCTCAGGGATCCCATGGTTGAGAACTAGTATTCCGCTTATGTGTATGTTATTGTTCGTCATGCGCGGGATAGAGAGGGGCTGGAATAAGAAATAAAGGAATTCATATTTATGCATCATAAAGAAGTATTGCTACTGCTATTCGCACTGATCCTGAGTTCGAGCTGTGTC